>DASTWL010000034.1 GCA_035765895.1 Verrucomicrobiia bacterium
TTGTTGAACCCGCCCGCGAACGCCCCCGGTCCGGTGCTGCTGGGGAGTTCACCCGCGATCAGATTGGGTGTTTCCAGCACCCACGTCGGCGTGTCCGTGTTCTGGTTCTCCGTGGATACGACGAGCGGCAGCGGGTTGGCCGTGGACGGCGAGCCGAACACGTTGATCTGGCTGAAACCGCAATATCCGTTCTCGATACCCGGTGGCGTGGTGAAATCCGCCCGGATCGCGTAAACGTTGCCCGCCAGCAATCCGTTCGTGCCCGTGATGGTCCCGCGAACGACGGACTTGGTGCTCACCGTGGGGTTGTTCGTCACCACCGCAATGGGGATGAATGTGGTGGGATTGGCCACTGTCGAGTAGGAGAGCGTCGCCCAGTCGGCGTCACGGCCGCCGTCGTTCCAGCCGCTGGCGATGACGAGGTTGGTGATGTCGTAACCATTCGCGCTGGCCGGCAGCACATAGGTCACGAATTGCCCCGCACTGGGTCCGCACGTGGCAAAGGCCGGATGCGGCCCGCCATCGATGATGGCCCCATAATCGCCGTCCGTCAGCACATACAATCCGCCCGCCAGGCCGTGGCTGTTGGGGTTCAAATCCGGATCGGTGAAATCACCGGTTCCGTAGCTGTCGGGATACGCGTTGGCAATCAGGCTGCCGGCAAAGGACGCGGTGTCCCACGTCGGACTGAAGGTGCCCGCATCCGACGTCTGATGCGCAAAGGCAACCATGGCATTGCCCACGGCGGCCGGCGCCGGATTGACGATCACCGGACATTCCCGCGTGGCCGTGCTTCCGGCCCCGTTCGAGGCCACCAGCCGATAGCCGCCGTTGGTGGCTGTATCGGCGGGTTGCAGATTGGTCAGCACCAGACTCGCGGAGTTGGCGCCGGGAATGTCAACGCCATCCTTCTGCCACTGATAACTGGTGGCGCCGCTGAATCCCGCCGTGAGGGTCAGCGAGCTGCCCACCACGTCGTCCGCCGTGAGCGGCGTAATACCCTGGGTTAGCACCGGCTTGGGCGCGGAGAGCGTTCCGCGGACAACGATTTCGGAATAGCCTTCGTAACCGTTCTCCGGCTGGGAACCCTGCAGGTTCCAATTGATCTGCACCGCATAGACGTTTTGCGCGAGCGCGCCCGTTTGCGGCACCAGCGAGGTGCGCGTGGCCGACTGGGTCGCCTTTGGATTGGCCGGGTTGTAGTCAAAGGTGCCGATGCTGATGAATGTGTCGGGCGCCGCCACCGTGGAATACAGCACTTGATACTTTTGTTCATCGCGCCCGGCATCACCCCAGCCGCCGTAAACCACGATGTTCGTCAGGTCATAACCATTCGGCGCCACCGTGGTGTCGAAGGTGTAGGTCATGGATAACCCGGCACCGCCCCCCGGCCCGCAGGTGACGAGGTAGGGGCTGCTGCCCACGCCGGGCCAGTAATTCAGATAACCGACCGCGCCATCGGCCAGAATGGTCGGGTCGCCATAAGCCTGGTCCAGACCGTAATTGCCCACGCCCGGAGTGGCCGTTCCCGGACCGCTGCCAATGGGAAAGCCATGCACCAGATCGTTGTTCGTGTTGATGGTCCAGGTGGGATAGAAGTTCGTGCTGCTGCCCGCCGCGCCCAGGCCGCATTGGCCGGCATACTTCAGGATGACGTTGTTGACCGCCGCCGGGATGTTGCTGACGACGAGTGTCGCCGCGGTGGCATACGAGGGCGCCGCCGCACCATTCGTGGCGTTGACCGCCTTCAACTGGTAGGCGCCGGAACTGGCCACCTGAACGTTGGTCAGGGTGAGCGTCGCGTTCGTGGCGCCGGCGAGATCATTGGTCACGCCGCCGCTGATGAACTGCCATTGCAGCGCCGCCGGCGGCGAATTGCTGAAGGCCGCCGTGAAAACCACGTCGTCGCCCGCCACCGTTTCCGCGTAGGCCGGCAGCGTGTCCTGCGTCAGGTAAGGCGACGGCGGCGGCGGCGGCGCCACGGTGTCCTGCCCTTGCACGATGATTTCGGAAAGGCCCACGTAGCCGTTGTCAAAACCGCCGGCGCCCGGCACCCCGCCAAAATCAAACTTCAAGTTGGCCACGCCACTGGCCAGGGGACTGCCATCACTCATCGCCAGCGCCACCCGGTTCGCGGAGGCGCCGGTCACACCTGGAGGATTGTAAAAGACCGTCGCGATCGGGAGGTAGGTCGTGGGCGCGGCGATGGTGGAGTAGGAAAGCGCGTAATACTGACCATCGCGATCCGCATTGCCCCAGCCGCTGTAAACCACGACGTTCGTCACATCCGAACCGTTCACCAGGTTGGTGAGGGAATAAATCAACGTGTTACCCCCGTTGCTGCCGCAGGTCGCAAAGCCGCTGACGTCGCCGGAATTTCCCACCAGGCCGTCCGTCAACACGGGCGTGCCGCCCGAACTTTCCTGGGTGAAATTGCCCGTCAGAGTGCCCGGCATCAGTCCCGCGATTAGGTTCGGCGATTCCGGAGTCCAGGTCGGCGTAAACGGACTGCCGCCGGACTCGTTGGAAGTCGTGACGGAAACGACCGGCGAAACCACGCTCGTGGCCGTCGTCCCTTCCACCGTAATGGCGCCGTAACCGGCCCAGCCATTCTCCACTTGCGGCGTGGAAAAAACGAACGCCACCGCGGCGACATTTGCAGCGATCACCCCGCCCGCCGAATCGTCGATGACCACCCGGTTGGCCGACGCGGTGCTGGCCGGCACCGTGGGATTATAGCTGACCGAGGTTAAATACTGAAAATCACCCGGATCGGCTGCCGTGGAATACAGCACCGTGTAAGCCTGCGCATCGCGCCCCCGGTCGGCCCAGCCGCTGTAAACCGTGATGTTCGTCAGGTTGTATCCGTTGGCGGAAAGCGGCAGCGTGTAAACGATCAGCGACCCCGCGCCGGCACCGTTGCCACAGCTCACGTAGTTCGAGCTCGTGGTCGTGTTGCCCACCGGGTCCGGACCGGTGTTGCCGGGGTAGGTCGTGATCGCCAGACTGCCACCTGAAGTCAGGCTGTTGACGTTGCGGTTGGTGTCATCCAACGCAAAATTGCCCGCCGTGGTGTCCGGCGCCAGACCGGCGATCAAGCTGCCCGGCGACGGCGTCCAAGTGGGCGTGAAGGGATAGGTGTTGGCCGTGCCAACCTGATTGGAGGTGGTGATGCTCAGGGCCGCCGCCGCAGACCCGGCAAACGCCAGCAAGGCCAGGCCCGCCAGAAAGGCTGACAGGCCCCGCGGAGATGGTTGGGAGTTGTTCATAGCTGTTGGGAGGTTTGTTGCCGGAGGGAACAGGTGGCCATCGGGCGGCTCAGGGTGGTTGTGCTCATGATTGTTGTCGTTCAACCCGCCAACGCCGGCGGCACCGCGCCAAACGCGCCGCGCCGTCACGACCTCGGGAATTGATGACCGCCATTCTAGGCGGCTGCCGCCCACCGCCTATCCCCAAACCCGGTTAGCCGCAAATCACCGAAACAGGGGAGGGTTTCGCCGGACCCGCACGCTGTGCACTGCCGCCGGCATCGGGGAATCCTTGGCAAGCCCCGTCGAATCGGTCATAGTCGCGCCGTATGAGCAAAGACCTCAGTTCGCTTTCCATCCAACAATTGAAGCGGGCCGTGATTCTCAAGGAGAAGATCGCGCGCCTGAACAAGGAACTGGCCGCACTGGTGGGTGACACCGAAGTGGCGGCCGGCAAGCCTGCCAAGAAGCGCAAGATGACCGCCGCCGGCCGCGCCGCCATCAGCCGGGCCGCCAAGGCCCGCTGGGCGAAGTGGAAGGCCACCAAGAAGGGTTGAACCGGCCGCCGGCACGGAGCCGGGCCGGCAGGAATTCAACAACAGTTTAGCGAGCGCGGGACAGGCGCATCACCTGCCCCGCTTTTTCACGCCCGCCGCCAGGCGTCACCATCGCAGTAGCCCGGCGCCCGGTAACTGCAATACCGCGACGCATCGAAGCCCGCGCATTGGGCCGTCAATTTTGCCTGCTCCGCGGGCGGCATCGGTTTGAAGGCGCGGGCAATCTTCAGATTGTCGCGCAGGTTTTCCAGCGAGTTCATCCCCACGACCTGCACCGTAATTGGCTGGCTGAGTGAAAAACGGATGGCCTGTTCCGCCGTCAGTTTGCCGTCCTTCACCACGCGGGCGTTGCCGCCGAGGCTCTTGATTGCGACCGCGCCCATCCCCCGCCGCACCACGTCCGGCAGCACGCGCGTGCGAAATCCCGCCCGGTTCGCCTCAAACGCGTTGACCGGCATGAGGACCGCGTCGAACGGGTAATCGTGCTTCAACATTGCCAGGTGCACGTCCGGCGATTGATGACCGGTAAAGCCAACGTAACGGACCTTGCCCTGTTGGCGCGCCTCCTCCAGCGCCGCGATGGAACCGCCCGGCGCAAACGCCGCGTCCACCTGCTCCTGGTTGTCCAACTGGTGAATCATCCACAGGTCGAGGTGATCGGTCTGGAGGCGTCGGAGCGACTCTTCGAGCATGCGCAGGCCGACCTGCTTGTCCTTGCCGTGGGTGCACATCTTGGTCATGAGGAAAACCTTGTCACGCCAGCCGCCCGCCAGCGCCTTGCCCATCACTTCCTCCGAACGGCCGTTGTGGTATTCCCACGCGTTGTCCATGAAGTTGATGCCCTCATCGATCGCCTCGTGCACGATGCGGATAGAAGTGGCCTCGTCCGGTGCCGTGGCCAGCGTATGCCCGCCCACCCCGATGAGGGACACCATTTCGTCGGTCTTGCCGAGCTTGCGGCGCGGCACGCCGGCGCTGTGCGGCACCGTGATCGGCGCATTCGTTTCGGCCGCCAACAGCGGATGCGTCAGCGCCAGCCCGGCCGCCGCGGCGCCCACGCCTTTGAGAAAGGAACGGCGGGGAATGGAAGAAGGTGAATTCTGGGAGTTCATGGTGCCAATATGGCAATGGCGTTCAACCGAGGCGAACCATTCAATGTTGGTTCGCTCCCGGTCCACACCTCGACGCCGCAACTCACGCCCCCATCCCGTCCTCAAACGAGCCGGCGGCAACCGGGAAGCACAGGTGGTCGCGCACCCAGGCGATGCCGTTGGCACTGCACGCGTCGAGATCGCGGTAGGCGCTTTCGGCTTCCACCACAAGCGGCGCGGTTTTCTTGCCGGTGACAGCACAGTAACGCTGCGGGTAGCCGACGTTGACAAGCATTTCGGCATAACGCGTCAGGTTGAGTTCGCCGGTGGGCAGGTCCGTGAACTGCATGGCGCGGCCGGGCCAGTTCGGCTCCATCTTGCGCAGCGCCACGCCGGAACGAATCACGAAATTCTTCACATGCGCGGCATAGATGCGGTCGCCCACGGCACGGAACCGCGCTTCCCACGCTTCGCCTTCCCAGCAGTGGGACGGGTCGGCATTCACGGCCAGACACTTGTCGCCGTCGCACGCCGCCACCAGTGCGCGGAAGTCGCCGGCCGTCTGCGCCCCCGTGCCGGGATGGATTTCATGGCACAGGAAAATCCCCAGCTTGTTCGCGTGGGCGCGCAGTCGGGCGGTCTTTTTCACGAAACGCTCCGTGCCTTCCGCCACGAGGTCGTAATCCGCACCCTTCCAGAATCCCCACGGATAGCCGGTCGCGACTTCCCAGCCGAAGGCCACGCCCCAAAACATCGGCACGATGCGAACGCCAAGTTCCGCACACAAATCCAGCAGGCCGAGCAGGTAGTCCTCCGCCCATTGTTCGATCTGCGCGGGTGATTTTTTCGCCACATCGGCGGGAATGAACGGACGCACGGTCGGACTGCCCGTCCAGGCCGTCGTGTGCACCCAGAACGGGCAATGCGCGGAAACACCGTCGAGCTGGAGCTTCGCCTTCTGGAATGCGGCGCGAATTTCCCTGGCCGAATGAAAGCCCTTGCTGCCTTGCAACATGAAGTTCGACGGCTGGGCGCCCGCGGCGCCGGACTTTTTGGCGTAGGCAAGAAATTGCGACAGTGATTTGGCGCCGTGCTGCGCGCCCTCGATGCTCGGGTGATAAAGCGTGTTGGCCATGGTTTTAAAAATGTTTCCGGGTGAACGTCCGAAAAGGATTTAGTCGGCCCGGCGCGCCGAAGCAAACGGATTCTCTGCCCCCAAACGGGGAAAACCCGCGCCGGCTTCAAAGGCGCCGGCGCGAAGTGTCGGGCCTCAGCCTCCAGCTGGCCGCCGCTTTCCGGACTTGCCGAACCCGACCACCGCCCCGCATCGTGACCGCGCCCAAAGCATGGCCATTTTTTACGACACCCACGCGCACCTGGATTATCCGGATTTCGCCGGCGACTTCCCTCAACTGCTGGAACGCGCCCGGGCGGCCGGCATTACGCGGCTCATCTCCATCGGCACGGACCTCGACAGCTCGCGCCGCGCCATCGCGCTCGCCGAACAGCACGATGGCATTTACGCCGTCGTCGGCTGGCATCCGAATGACGCTGCTCAAGCGCCGGAGGATCTCCGCCCCGCTTTGCGCGAACTGGCACAACATCCCAAGGTGGTTGCCATCGGTGAAACCGGGCTCGATTACTTCCGGCTCCCGAGCACACAAGGCGGCACGCCCGCCGAAGACGAACCCATCAAACGGCGGCAGGCGGACGTTTTCCGCCAGCACCTTGAAGTCGCCGCCGAAACCGGCCTGAACTGCGTCATTCACCAGCGCGGCGATTGCTTCGCGGACACGCTGGCGCTCCTGGAACCATTCGCCGGCCGTGTGCGCGGGCAGTTTCATTGCTTCGCAGGCAGCGTGGCGGAGATGCAACGCGTCCTGGCGCTGGACTCGCTCGTCAGCTTCACCGGCATTGCCACCTTCAAGAACGGCCAGAACGTGCGGGACGTGATCGCCGCCACACCGCTGGGACGGTTCATGCTGGAAACCGATTGCCCGTTTCTCGCGCCCGTGCCGCACCGTGGCAAACGCTGCGAACCGGCCTTTGTGAAGGAGATCTCCGAAACCGTTGCGCAGGTGAAAGGCTGTCCGCTGGAGGAATTGAGCCGTGCCACCTGTGCAACCGCGCACGAGTTTTTCCCCAAGCTGAAGTAAACCGGCCGGACGCCGCCGCTACGCGGCCGGCAGGGCCAGCGATTCCGCCAGCAGTTCCGCCATGTGCCGCAACCGCACGTTGGCGAGGTGCGCAATCTGGTGCCGGCAGCTGGTGCCGGACGCGACCACGGTGGTGTTGAACGGCAGCGCCTTGATTTGCGCCATCAGGGGCTCGGCCACCTTGAGCGACAGTTCATACTTCGACGCCTGCATCCCGAAGCCGCCGGCCATGCCGCAGCAGCCCGTGTCGAGCATCGTCACCGTGCGGTTGGGCAGGCGCGCCGCCAGCCGGGCCATGTATGACGTGGCCGTGAGCGACTTCGCGTGGCAATGCGCGTGGATGACCACGTTGCCCGGCCGGTGGTCGAAACTCAGCGCCTGCGGTTCACGGTCGAGCAGATCGGCCAGGAATTGCTCGAACAAAACGCAGCGCGAAGCCACCCGCGCCGCGTGCGGAATTTTCAGCTCCGTGTAGTCCTCGGCAAACATGGACCAGCACGACGCCTCCAGGAAAATGACCGGCGCCTGATCCACCTGCGCCAGCAGCAGGTTGACGTTGTGTTCGCCGAGCCGGCGCGCCTCGTCGAGATTGCCCTGGCTGAAGGCCGGACGGCCGCAACATTGCCGTTCGCGCAGCAGCGTGACTTCAAAGCCAGCGGCTTCGAGCACCTGCACGGCCGCCACGCCGATGCCCGGATCGTAGTAACGCGCATAGGTGTCGTCCCACAAAACCACCCGGCCCCGCGGCGCCGATTTGGGCGTGACGGCGCGCCGCCAGAACCATTTGTCGAACCGGTGCTTCGTGTAGGCCGGCAGCTCGCGTTCGGGCGCCAGCCCCAGCAGGCGCGCGAAAACACCGCGGGTGAGCGAAGACTTCAAAAACCAGTTGGCGAGCCCCGGCGTGATGCAGCCGGCGCGGCCGAGAAAGTCCACGTGACTGAACAGTCGTTCGCGCAGGTTCAAACCATCGCGCTGGATGCGCGCGTGCTGCAGTTCCGCCTTGAGCAGCGGCAGATTCACGTTCGACGGACACTCGGTTGCGCACGCCTTGCACGAAAGACAGTTGCTCAGCGCAAAGTCCAGCTCCCCGGCGTGCAGCGCGTCGCCCGACGGCACCCCGCGCAGCTCCAACGCCGCCCGGATGAGGTTGGCCCGGCCGCGCGTGGACATGCCTTCGAGGCCCGTTGCGACGTAGGTGGGGCACATCGTGGGCGTCCACTTGAGGCAGCCCCCGCAGCCGTTGCATTGTTCGAGGTTGCGGAGGAACGTGCCGTCCTTGGCGGCAAACGCGAGCTCCGGCGTGAACGGAAGGGACAATTCATGCCGCCGCGCGAGCCGCAGTTGATCGTCAATTTCGTAGCGGCCGTCGGTGACGATTTTGCCCGGATTAAAGAGGTTGTATGGGTCGAAGGACTTTTTGATTTCCTTCATCACGCCGAACAGCGCCTCGCCGAGCTGGTCGCGCATGAACTCCGAATGCGCCAGGCCGACGCCGTGTTCCGCGCAGAGCGAACCCTTGAATTCCTTCACCAGCGCCGCCACCTCGCCGGCGAGCTGCCGGAACAGCTTCACGCCCGCCGGCGTGTGCAAATCCACCACCGGCCGCACATGCAACAGGCCAGAGGCCGCGTGGCCGTAAAACGAGGCGGTCAGGCCGTGCCGGTCGAGAATGCCGTGCAGCCCGGCGACGTAGGCCGGCAGCTTCTCCGGCAGCACCGCGGCGTCCTCGATGACCGTGGCGGGCTTGGCATCCCCGGCCATGCCGGTAAGCAGCGACAGGCCCGCCTTGCGAATGCTCCAGAACAACGCGGCCTGCGCCGGATCGCGCACCAGCAGACACCGCGACGTGAGCCGCTTCGCCTCCACTGCCGCCAGCTTGTCATCCAGGTCGTCGAAAAACTCAACCGCCAGAATGGCCTCGCAGGGCCGGGCATCGAGGTCCAGCAGATCGCGCGCGGCCTGGAATTTGATTTTGCCCCGCGTCTGGTCGAGCAGCGGACGGTCCACGTGTTCGATGGCCGCGGGCTGCAGATCCAGCAACGCCACCGTGGCCTGCATCGCGTCCGCCACGGAATCGAAGAACAGCAGCGCCAGCCCCTTCGCCTTGGGCAACGGCGAGAGCCGCAGTTCCGCGGAGGCAATCGCCGCCAGCGTGCCCTCGCTGCCGCACAGGACGTGGTTGATGTTGATCGGCCCCTTGAGACAGCGCTCCACGGCGTAGGCCGGCCAGCGCTTTTTCAATCCCGGCGGACGTCGCTCCGCAATCTCCAGGCTGTGCAGGAACATCAGGTTCTCGATCACCTCGCGCTGCTTGGCGAGCGTGTCGCGGCGCGGGCCGGTTTTGACCACGCTGCCGTCCGCAAGCACGACCTCGAGTTCGATGACGTGATCGGTGGTGGTGCCGTAATACGGCGTGTGGGCGCCGCTGGAATTGTTGGCAATCATGCCGCCGAGCGTGGCGCGCGAACTCGTGGCCACGTCGGGCCCGAAGCACAGGCCGTGCGGGCGCAGGTAATCGTTCAACTGATCGAGCACCACGCCGGCGCCCACGCGCACGGTGCGGCGTTCAGGATTGAATTCCCCGATGCCGCGATTATGCCGGGAGAAATCCACCACGACGCCGTCGCCGATCGCGCCGCCGATCAGCCCCGTGCCCGCACCACGCGGAATCACCGCCACGCCCGCGTCGGCCGCCGCGCGAATGATGGCGCTGGCCTCCTTGGCACCGCGCGGAAACGCCACGGCCACGGGCTCGATCTGGTAGTGCGACGCGTCGGTGGCGTAAAGCTGGCGCGTCAAATTGTCGAAGCGCACCTCGCAGATGGAGGCGGACAGAATCGAGGTTTGCTGGGCCGGCGTCATCGCCCGGCAAGCTAACGCGGCGCCCGGCGGGTTGACAACAGCAACCGCGGGCCGCCGCCGCAAATTGGGTGCATCCGCCTGCCGGTCCGGGCTATGCTCCGCCCGTGGATTTTCGCGCACAGTTCGATGCGATGCTGACCGGCTCCGCGCCCCTGCTGGCGCTGGCGCCGATGCAGGATGTCACGGACTGGGCGTTCTGGAAGCTGATGGCCGGCTACGGCGGCGCGGACGTCTATTTCACCGAGTATTTCCGCGTTCACGCCACTTCCAACCTCGAAAAGAGCATCCTCAAGTCCATTGTCGAAAATCCGACGGGCCGGCCGGTCGTCGCGCAGATGATTGGCAATGACATCCCGTCGCTGGTGCGCACTGCGCGCGAACTGCAACAACTGCCGGTGGCCGCCGTGGACCTGAACCTCGGCTGCCCGGCGCCCGTGGTTTACAAGAAGTGCGCGGGCGGCGGCCTGCTGCGTGAACCGGCGCGCGTGGATGCCATCCTCGGCGCGCTGCGCGACGCGGTGCGGATCCAGTTTACCGTCAAAACCCGGCTGGGCTTCGATTCGCCGGCGGTGTTTGACGAACTGCTGCCCATCTTTGCGAAGCATTCGCTGGATTTGCTGACCATCCACGCGCGCACGGTGGCCGAGATGTATTGGAGCGAAGTGCATTACGAGTTCATCGCGCAGGCGGTGCAGGCGCTGCGCTGTCCGGTGCTGGCGAACGGCAACATCTATTCCGCACGCAAGGCGGAGGCCGTGCTGGCCCAAACGGGCGCCCGCGGCCTGATGATTGGCCGCGGCGCGATCCGCAATCCATGGCTGTTCCAGCAAATCCGGGATCACCAGGCGGGCTGCCCGCCGTTCGTGCCGCGGGGACGTGATGTGCTGGGCTACATCCGCGCATTGTGGGAGCACTCAATCAGGCCCGAAACCCGCGAGGCCTCCCAGGTCATGCACATGAAGCGGTTCATGAACTTCCTCGGGCTGGGTGTGGACGCCGAAGGCCGGTTCCTGCACGCCATCCGCCGCGCCGCGACCAAGGCGGACTTCTTCGCGATTTGTGAATCCTTCCTCGATCACGACGAGCTGACGCCGCTCGAACCGTTCAAGCTCGCGCTGAAGGAGTCCGATCTGCTGGCGGGCGAGCATCATTGAAGGCGGTGCGCAGGCGCACGGACCACACGGCCCGCGTTGCTGTTCAGCCGTAGCGATAGGGCCGGCTCATCGTGAAGGTGTTCGGCAGATGCCGCACTTCGCGAACGGCGCCGTCGCGCAGCAGCACCTCGACAATGTCGAAGCGAATTTTAACCGGCGGGTTTTTGAGCAGCTTCAGGTAATCGAGCGCGGTTTGCGACAACAGCCGGCGCTTGCGGGCGTTCACCGCCGCGGCCGGCCGGGTCCAGTCCTCGGAAGAACGGGTCTTCACTTCGACAAACACCAGGTCATCGTCATCGCGAAAGACCAGGTCAATTTCGCCGCGCGCGGACCGGAAGTTCGCCGTGAGGAACTTCAGGCCAAGTCGTTGCAGGTGTTTCTTCGCGGCCGCCTCGCCGAGTTTGCCGCGGCGCAAATGCTCGGGTTCTGCCGCACGAAACCACCGGGTCTTGATGCGCTCCCACAACGTCATGGCGGATTCAAATGAGCTCGGGCTGCTCCAGCTTGAGCGGGGCAAAGCTGCGGCGGTGGATGGGACATGGTCCGTGCTGGCGGAGGGCGGCCAGATGTTGCGGCGTGCCATAACCCTTGTGCACCGCGAAACCATACTCCGGCCAGGCGCGGTCCCACTCGGCGGCCTGGCGGTCGCGCGTCACCTTCGCCAGCACGCTCGCCGCGGCGATGGAGTAACTGCGTGCATCGCCTTTGACAATGGCCGTCTGGGGAAAGCGCAGCGACTTCACCGGCTTGCCGTCCACCAGCGCGTGCTCGGGGGCGGGCGCAAGTTGGGCGAGCGCCTCGTTCATGGCGCGATGCGTGGCCTGCAGAATGTTGATGCGGTCCACCGTTGCCGCATCCACGGCGGCCACGGCGAACTGGATTTCCGGAAGCCGCGTCAGCACCGTGAAGAACGCCTCGCGCCGCGCCTCGGTCAGTTGCTTGGAGTCGTTCAGCCCGCGCAGCACCGGCGGCAATCCCGTTTCCAGCCACGCGGGCGGCAACACCACGGCGGCTGCCACCACCGGACCGGCCAGCGGTCCGCGACCCGCCTCGTCCACGCCGGCCACGCGCTGCAATCCCGCACGCCAGAGCGCGGTTTCAAATTCAAACTGGTCAAGGACGGGGGCAGGCATGACGCGCAACAGCTTTCCGACTGGCGCCGGTTTGCAAAGCAAATTCTGCGGTGCTTCAGCGCGCCTGTCTGTGCGCTTGTCGCCTGTAAGGACGCGGTTTAGATTGCGGTGCATGAGCACAGACAAACCCTTGCGGATGGTCACCTGCATGAGTTGCAACACCAAGGTGTTCATCCCCGGCGATCTCGCCCCGCTTTCTTCCGTGCCCTGCAGCAAGTGCGGTCACTCCATCATGATGCCCCTGCGGCTGCGCGGCCTCGAACTCCGCGCCAAAATCGCCTCCGGCGGCATGGGCACCGTGTATCGCGCCTTTGACACCGTGCTCGAACGCGAGGTGGCGGTGAAACTGATGAAGAAGGAACTCGAGGAGGATCCCAAGGGCCTGGAAAGTTTCTACCGCGAAGCGCGGGCGCAGGCGTCGCTGAACCACACGAACATCGTCCAGATTTACAGCTATGACGACTGGGAGGGCCTGCGTTACCTGGTCATGGAACTGGCCGACCGCGGCACGCTCGATTCGCGCATCGAAAAATACAAATCACTCCCCGAACTCGACGTGCTGGACATCGGCATCAAGATTGCCTCCGCGCTGGACCTGGTCCTGAAACACGACCTGATTCACTGCGACATCAAGCCGGGCAACATCCTGTTCAACGCCGACAACGAACCGAAGCTGGTGGACTTTGGTCTGGCGCGAAAGGCCGATTCCGATCCGGACGACGATTTGCGCGGCACGCCTTACTACGTCGCGCCCGAAAAGGTGAAGCGCGAAAAGGAGACGTTCCTCTCGGACATGTATAGCCTGGGCGGGACGCTTTACCACGCGTTGACGGGGCACACGCCGTTCGAGGCGCCGACCGTGGAGGAACTGGTGGGCGCCCACGTTCACACGCCGCTCACACCGGCCAACCAGGTGCTGCAGGACATCACCCAGGCCACCAGCGACATCCTGAGCCGCATGATGGCCAAGCACCCAGGCGACCGCTTTCTGAGCTACGACGAACTCCGGCTCGCGCTCGAATACGCGCGCAGCCAGTTGCTCATCCAGCAATCCCAGGCGCCCGAGGAAAACAAGCCAAAGGGCAAGACGAGCTGGTGGCGGCGGTAGCCCGCCGGCCATTTTTTGCAGCAACAAAAAAGCCGCCCTGCATCAGCAAGGCGGCTTTGAAGTTTTGGCGGCTGGCTTTAGTAAGCGGCCTGGGCGCCCTTGATGTTGGTCTTCTTCATCCAGGGCATCAGCGCGCGGAGCTTCGCGCCCGTCTTTTCGATCGGGTGGTTGGCGCCCTTCTTGAGCAGCGCGTTGTATTTCTTGTAGCCGCCCTTGTATTCCTTCACCCATTCGCGGGCGAACTTGCCGCTCTGGATGTCCTTCAACGCCGCCTTCATGCGCTTCTTCACCGACGCATCAATGATCTTCGGGCCGACGCTCACATCGCCCCACTTGGCGGTTTCGGAAATCGAGAAGCGCATGCCGCTGATGCCGGACTCGTTCATCAAGTCCACGATCAGCTTCAACTCGTGCAGGCATTCGAAGTAAGCCATCTCGGGCGAGTAACCTGCCTCGACCAGCGTCTCGAAGCCGGCCTGCACCAGCGCGCTGCAACCGCCGCACAGCACGGTCTGCTCGCCGAACAAATCGGTTTCGGTCTCTTCCTTGAAGTTCGTTTCGATCACGCCGGCGCGCGTGCCACCGATGCCCTTGGCCCAGGCGAGCGCGATCTTCTTCGCGTCCTTGCCGGGGTTTTGATACACGGCGATCAAGCTCGGCACGCCTTTGCCTTCGGTGTATTGACGGCGGACGATATGCCCCGGGCCTTTCGGCGCGACCATGATGACGTTCACGTTCTTGGGCGGCACGATAGTCTTGAAATGAATCGAGAAGCCGTGGCTGAACAGGAGCGTCTTGCCCTGGGTCAGATTCGGCGCGATGTCCTGCTCGTAGCACGCGGGCTGCTTGGTGTCGGGCAGCGCCACCATGATGACGTCCGCCCGGCGGACGGCCTCGGCGGTGGGCACGACTTCAAAGCCCTTCTCGCGGGCGACCGCGACGGACTTGCTGCCTTCGTAAAGGCCGATGATGACGTTCAACCCGCTCTCCTTGAGGTTCAGCGCGTGGGCGTGGCCCTGCGAACCGAAGCCGAGCACGGCGAGGGTTTTGTTTTTTAACACGCCGAGATCGGCGTCCTTGTCGGTGTAGACTTTAGCGGCCATGAGTAAACGGATTTACGATTGTTGAGATTTCAGGTTGACGGTTTGCCGCCGGCGTAATGTCGCCCGTGGACGGGCGGGCGCCGGCCGTTGCCGGCTCACTTGCGCGGCAGGGCGATCTTGCCCGTGCGGGTGAGTTCCAGGACGCCGAAGCCGTCCAGCAGCTCCAGCAGTTTTTCCACCTTGTCCTCGGCACCGGTGACTTCGACGGTCAGGCTCTTCGGCTGCACGTCCACAATTTTGGCGCGGAAGATGTCGGTGATCTGCATGACTTCGGCGCGCGTCTTGGAGTCCACCTTGACCTTCACCAGCACCAGCTCGCGGTCCACGTATTCGCCCTCGCGAAAATCCTGCACCTTGAGCACGTTCGGAAGCTTGTTCAACTGGCGGATGATTTGTTCCACCGTGGCATCATCGCCGCGCGTGACAATCGTCATGCGCGAGGTTTTGGGATCCTGGGTCGGGCCGACGTTGAGGGTGTCGATGTTGTAACCGCGGCCGCTGAACAAACCGGCCACGCGGGTGAGCACGCCAAATTTGTTCTCCACCAGGACTGAGATTGTGTGTCGCATAATCGCCCGAAAACGGGCCGGCACACTAGTTGGGAAGCACTGGCCGGTCAAACAGCATTTTTCCCAAAAACGGCTGTTTCCGGGGCCAATTGGGCCGCGAACTGGGGATGTTCCCGCAAGCGCGCCGCGGTGGTCGCGCCCAATTTCGCCCGGCGATAAACCGGCTCCACCAACGGCTCCGCACTGTCCGAACGCGCGGCCCGTTCCAGCCAGCGCCGGTCCAATGGCTCCGCCAGCAATTCCAGCCGGTTCGCGGCCACGGTCGTTTCCTCCTTCAAACCCGACGGATGCCCCACGCCAACATGGAAACCGCCGAGGAGCATCGCCGCCCGCGCCAGCGTGCTCCGGGTGAAGGTGGCGAGGGCACAGGGCCGTTGCGGATCCAGATGACGATGCAGGTTCATGAACAGGGGCACCGCCCACATCGCCGGATTTTTCTGCGGCGAATGCGGGTCGAACAAAATGGCGTGCGGCGGCACGAGCCCGGCCCGGCCACCGTCCGCCAGAAGCGCGGGAAAGTCGCCCAGCTCCAGCCGCCATTCCACGTCGAGTTCCGCGTGGCGAAACTGCGCCCGGCGGTTTGCCAGCAGCTCCGCCACCGGCGCCTCGAAGCCATCGAGGTAACCCAGTGCCGCGGCATGGTTCAGCGCAAAGGTCAACGCGCCGCATGTGTGATCGAAACTCACGAGCCGGAGGCGGCGGTGTTCCGAATCGCGGAGCGCCCCGGCACAGTGCCGCACGGCGGTCAACGCGTTCGCCGCCGCGCCCAGGCCAACATCCCAAAGCACGAACTCGCCGGCTGTTTCGCGCACGCGCCCGGGCAAATTCAGCTGCCGGACGTAGAGCGCCTCCGCCTCCGCCACCGGCCCGATGCCCGGATGAAACGTCTCCGCATCGGCCACGGACCGCACGCTGACGGTGCCGTTGCGCAGGCGGACAAGTTGATACACGTCGGGGGCAACCACGCGGAGGATGTGAAACAAAAGGCCCGTTGAAGGCGAGGCGAATTGCGCCGCCATTCAACGGGCCGGAAGCGAAACGCGGCTTACCGGGCGACGGGTTTGAAGGTCAGTGCGCGGAGATTGATGGGCGCCCAGCCCTCCTTCACCGGTTTCACCGCAATGGTGACCTGGCCCGGTTCCGCAATCTCCAAAGTGCCGAGTTCGAGCCGGCGGAACTTGCCGTAGTCGCCCGTGTTCGGCGCGGTGCCGGAAAGCTTCCGGCCGTCCACAAGCACGTCGAACCGGCCTTCGCCCAGCGAGGCCATTTCCGCGCTGACAGTGAATTGCCCGGCGCGCTCCACCTTGATCGTCCAGCTGGGAAAGTCATCGGGATTGGTCCAGAACCCGATGTTGTTGTGGTCGCGGCCGGACTCGTATTGTAGTTCGCCGTGCAGTTCCGCATCGGCGGCCTTGAGTGCCAGCGTGCCGTCCTTTTCCGGCAGCAACGGCGCCGCCACCACTTCGGGCGCGCCGGCAATGTTGAGCACGATCGTGGAGGAAATCGCATCGGGCGCGCGGGCCGGAACGGCAATGCTCACGCCATCCGCCGTGGCCTGGGTGGCGAGCTTCTGACCGGACGCCAGCAACGCCGCGGAGACGACCTTGTTTTTCAAACCGGGCACGTGCAGCCGGCCATCCGCCGGCCAGTCGAAGACGTGGAGAAACAGCGTCGTTGCGTTGCCCTTCTCGATTTTGGTGCAGCGGCCCCAGGTGAGGCGTTTGAACGGACTCGCGGTGGTGCCGTAGATGGCCGGGCCATTGACCTTCATCCACGCGCCCACGGCCTGCAATCGTTCCAGGCTGGGTTCGGGAATGAGCCCTTCGCGGGTGGGACCGACGTTGAGCAGGTAGTTGCCGCCCTTGCTCGCAATGTCCACGAGGTTGCGAATGAGCGTCTCGGCGCTCTTCCAGTTGTGGTCATTGCTCTTGAAGCCCCACGTGTCGTTCATCGTCATGCACGTTTCCCAATCGCGGCCCGGATAGCCGGTGGCGGGGATGTATTGCTCGGGCGTCTCGGTGTCGCCGCGGAAGCCGCCGCCGAGGCGGTTGTTGTGGATGATGCCCGGCTTGAGCTTCAACACCTCAATCAGCTTCGCCGCGCGGTCGCGGTTCATGTCCACCGGCGTGTCCCACCACAACACGGCCGGGAACTCGCCATAATTGCTGAGCAGCTCCTTCATCTGCGGCACGGCAATCTTGTCGATATAATCGTCCATGCTGTGCTCCTGGGCTGGATCCCATTTGCCGCCGGCCGCCGCGCCGCCATTGTTCCAGTCCTGCGCCTGTGAATAATAGAATCCGAGCTTCACGCCGTATTTGCGGCAGGCCGCGGCCAGTTCCTTCAAGGGATCACGATGAAACGGCGACGCCTTGGGCAGACTCCAATCACTCGCCTGCGTCGCGAACATCGCAAAGCCGTCGTGATGTTTCGCGGTGATGACGATGTATTTCATGCCCGCGTCCCGGGCGGCCTTCACCCAGGCGTCGGCATCGAACTTCACCGGATTGAACTCCTTCGCGTAGGACTGGTATTCCGCACAGGGAATCTTCGCGTGGTTCATGATCCATTCGCCGATGCCGGGAACAGGCTTGCCGTGGTAAAATCCGGCCGGCACGGAATAAACGCCCCAGTGGATGAACATCCCGAAACGCGCCTCGCGCCACCACGCCATGCGGGCGTCGCGTTGCGCGGGAGTTTCGTTGGCGTAAGGATCGGGCGACGTGGCGTCGGCGGCCATCACGCATTGGACGGCAGTGAGTCCCGCCAGGACAAGGCAGGCCAGATGGGTTTTGGTCATTTTATTCACTCGGGGTTACGGGTTTTTGTTTGGAGGAAAAGCGTCCGTGACTTGCGCGACCTGCATCGGGCCGGGCTGCGGCGCACCGGCGGCGTAAAGCTGTTCGACCTCCTTGTCGTTGAGCGCGCGCTGGAACAGGTCGAATTCATCCATGCAACCGCTGAAATGGCGGATGGCGATGGGCCCGCTGATGGCGTAGCGGCCCGTGTCCCAGTTGCCGAGCTGCGCCGGCCCAATGTGCAACGGCAGGGAAAACGCCAGCGGCGCGCGCCCGGCCACACGGCCGTCCACGTAATGCGTCACCTGCCCGGCCGTTGCATCGTAAACCACGGCGAGATGGACCCATTGCCCGAACCGCTCGGGCGTGAACACCACGCGGCTGTCGTAATCCGCGTGGTTGGCGCCATCGCGATTCGCGACGCCCAGCCGCACGACGCCGTTGTTCAGGATCTGCCAGTGTGTGGCGCCCGGCGCGAAGCCGTCGGCCATGAAGAGCGAATTGTAGGCCCGGTCCAGCCCGTTCACACGCACCCAGGCCGCGAGCGTTGCCGATTTCAATTCGCCCGGCACCTCCAGCCGAACCCGGTCACTGACCCGGCCAAACTCCAGCGCGGACTTCCCGGGCCAGCGGCCCTCGGTCCAACGACAACCGACGATGGCGCCGTCTTTCACTGCCGTGCCGTGCGCGGCCACGTTCGGCAGGGCGCCCAACGCCGTCGGCGTCCGCGCGAAATCGAAGCGCACCAGCAACGACGGGTCGTCGTTGATTTCGGCACTGGTGGCGTCCCATTCGAGTTTCCGCCGGTGCAACGCCGCCGACAACTTGTGGTCCAAATCACTGAGGGAAGCAAAGGCCGTCCGATCCGCCGCCACCGGCTGCACGGTCAAGTTGTGGCCGACCAGGAGCGCCTCGCCCGCCTTGACTTGAAGATGCCCGGCCGGCGCGGGGTTCAACTCAATCTCACCTTGAAAGACGTGCACCTCGGCGCCCGCCGGCGTGACCTCAACACCAAACGCGGTTCCCAAATCCCGGATTTGCGTCTGCGGCGTGCCGAGGCTGAACCCCCGCGCCGCCGGCGGCACTTCGGCGCTCAGCTTGCCCGCGCGACAAAACGCGGAAGACGGCGAAAGCAACTGCAACTCGGCCGGCCCTTCGAGCAGCACGCGCGCGCCGCCGAAGAACTCAATCTGCGCCAGGCCGGATTCCAGTTTCACCCAGCCGGGCTCCAGCGCCGCGCCCGTCTGCGGCCCGGCCGCCCCGCTCCATTTCACGTCGGCGGCACGCGTCAGCACGGCCACGGCTGCGGTGGTGGCTTCGATTTTGACCGGAGGATGCGACCGCGCCGGCCAGAAGCGTGAGCCCAGCAGGGCCAGCAACACCAAGCAGGCGGCCAGCGCCGAAACCCACGGCAGGATAGCCATCCGCGAACGCGACGGGAGCGCGAGCGGCGCCTCTGCGGCGGTTTCATTTTCCACGGCGTGCAACAGGGCGTGCAGGCGTGATTCCTGCCAGAACTGCGCCCGCGCCGCCGCTGACCGCCGGAGCAAATCCTCCAGTTCAGCCTGTTCGTCCGGCGTCAACTGGCCGTCCAGAAACGCGTCGATGAGATGGGACAGGCGTTCGTCGTTCATGGGTGGGAACCTTCAACATTGAGCCGCCGCTCCAGACACTGGCGCAGGAACCCGCGGGCGCGGGACAACGTGACATTGATGGCATTCACCGACTGCGCACGCCGCCGGCCGATTTCCTCGGGCGTGTGTTCGCCGAAATAACGGAGCCGGATTAATTCGCGCGCGGCCGGCGCCAGTTTCTCCAGACACTGTTTGAGCGCGTTGGTTTCCGCCGCGAACTGCGCCTCGGATTCGTCATCCGGCGCCGCCGCGGCGAGCGCCTCAACCACATCGTCCGAGAGCCGCACCGGCGCGCGTTGACGGTCGCGGATGACATCCAGCACCTTGAACGTGGCAATGCGCCGCGCCCACGCCATGAAATTTGAACCCGGCCGGAATTCCCCGGCCTTGCGCGAAACGACGAGGAAGGTTTCCTGCATCACGTCGTCCGCGGTCGAAAAGTCAGGCGTAAGCGACAGGACAAACGCCCGCAACCGGCCCTGATGCTGCACGAACAACTGCTGCACCCGCAGCGTGGACTCATCCCACCGGAAGGCCCCCGGGTCTGCATCCGCCGGTGCGTGGTTGCTCATGGTTGCGGCCGATCGGCTCATCGTTCACTGGCTGTATTCCACCAAGTCAGCCAGACTTAGGTGGAAATTCCGATTTTATTTTGGCGGCCGCGGGCAGACGCCTGACCGGCCCAAAAGCAAACGGGCGATGCCCGCAAGCATCGCCCGCCGCGCAAACCTGACAATTTTGCTCAGAGCTGTGCCATCGCCTGGTCGAGGGCGGCGTAGAGCTGGTTCATGGATTCCGGCGTTTCGTCGCCCATGTTCGAGAGGCGGAACGTGGTGCCTTTGATTTTGCCGTAGCCGCCGTCAATCAGGAAGCCCTGGTCCTTCACGAGCTTCTGCAACTTGGGCACGTCCACCGTGCGGCCGCCCGGCTTGGCACCGTTGTTGACGCAGGTGAGCGTGAGTGATTCGGCGCCCTGCTCGGGGAACAGCGTGAAGCCGTGTTTCGCCGCCCAGTCGCGCGTCATCTGGTTGGTGCGCTGATGCCGGGCGTAACGCGCTTCCAGGCCTTCGGCGAAGAACTCGTCGAGTTTGGAGGCCAGTGCGTAAACGTGGCTGATGCTTGGCGTGCTCGGCGTCATGCTCTGCTCCGCGTTCTTCTGGAATTCAAGGAAGTCGAAATAATAACCGCGGTCCCGGGCCGTGGCGGCCCTGGCCAGCGCCGCCGGCGAGCACACGAACACCGCGAGCCCGGGCGGCAGCGCGAAGGCCTTTTGCGTCCCGGCCAGCAGGACGTCAATGCCGAGCGCGTCAAACGCGAGCGGCACCGCGCTCATGGAACTGACGGAATCCACGATGAACATGACGTCGGGATATTTCTGCTTCAGCGCGGCAATTTCCGCGAGCGGACTCATCGTGCCGGTCGAGGTTTCATTGTGGATGAGCGTGAGCGCATCGAACTGGCCGGTGGCGAGTTTCTTGTCCACGTCCGCGGCGCGGATGGGCGAACCCCACGGCACCTGGAGCGCCTCGGCGTCCTTGCCGCAGCGTTTGGAGACATCGAACCACTTGTCGGAAAAGGCGCCGCACATGCAGTTTAACACCTTTTTCTGCACGAGATTCCGCACCGCGCCTTCCATCACACCCCACGCGGACGAGGTGGAGAGGTAAACGAGCTGTTTGGTGGACAGCAGGGTCTGGAGCTGCGGCTGGATTTTCGCGTAGAGGTCTTTGAAGCCCTGGCCGCGGTGGCCGATCATCGGCGAGCAGAGCGCCTTGAACGTCTTTTCGCTGACCTCCACCGGACCGGGAATGTGCAGTTTCACGTGTGCCATAGTTTTTGGGGCGCGGGCGGAACCGTCAAAATCCCGACGGCAGTCTCAAGCTCCGCGTCAGACGATTGGTTTGGGTTGAGAAGTCGTCGCGGAGCCAGCGGGGTAAGGCGGCTTCCGGCCTCGTCGCGCGGGGAACATTGCCAGAGAAATCGCCGGGGACAAGTTTGTAAAACGCCTGCCCCGCCAGCGTTCGGGCCTGCACATCCATGCACCGGCAAATCACCGTGGCCACCGCATGCGAGCCGGCGCGCAGGTAAATGATCGGCCCCATCACCGCCGGCGGATCGTCAAGCACCCGCGGCACCACCACATCCGGCGCCTCCGCCAGGCTGCGTTCGGCCGCGAAGCGGCGGCCCGGCAGCACATAGCCAAATTCAGACGACGCCTGCGCCTCGATGGATTGCGTCACGTAAATTTGCTCCAGCATGCCGCCGTGTCCGAGCACTTCGTAAATCACCGGCACGCCGTTGGTGTTCAACGTGAGCCGCACCCCCTGGACGCGCAGCGAGCCCACGCCGGCCGCCGCGGTTTTGGCCGGCGGCTTCGACGATGACCGGCCGCCCGATTGCAGAAGTCCCGAACCGCCCTTGAACTTCGGCGCACGACGTTGCGGCCCATCCGGCGCGGCACCGTCATCGGCATTGTAAAACCACCAATACGTCATCTGCGGATGCGTTCGGCCCTGCAACGTCACCGAGCCTGGCGCGAAGAACACGCGCGTCGGAACCGCGGACGGCGCGTTGGTCCCGCGCACCTCCTGCATGAGGAGCGGCGCGAGCGCAAAGGCGCGGCCGAGCCGGGCATCCTCGCGCGGCTTGATGAGTTGCGCCGCGTCAAACGACGCCAGCGTTGCATCATAAACGCTGCGTGGTTTGTCCTGCGCGCGGGCCGACCCGGCGAGCAAGATGGCGAGCGCAAAGGCCAACAACCGCCCGCCCTGCCGGACCCCGGATCGGGCCAGCCATCCGGCCAGAAAGTTTTCGCGCGGCCCCGCCCCCGTAAAAGTCACGTCACTTCGCATAGCCATTCACTTTGAACCATGCCACGGCGTCCGCCAGCGCCTGTTTGGGCGGCGTCTGCGGCAGGCCGAGTTCGCGGATGGCTTTGGCTGGATTGAACCACATCTTGTAGCGCGCCATCCGCACGCCCGCCAGCGGCGCCTTGGGCGGTTTGCCGGTGAGGGCCGCCGCCGCCTCACCAAAGTAGGCCGCCAAAAATGCCAAGGCATGCGGCGCCCGGAATTTCGGCGCGGGCAGACTGGTGATCTCCGCGAGCACGTCCAGCGCTTGCTTCATCGTCCAGTTGCCCTCGGCGTGACCGAGAATGTAACGCTCACCGATGCGCCCGCGCTCCGCGGCGAGAATGTGTCCGATCGCCACGTCGCGAACGTGAACGTAGTTCAAGCCGGTGTCCACGAACGCCGGCAGGGCGCGATTCAAAAAATCCACGATGACCTGCCCGGTCGGCGTGGGCTTTACATCGCGCGGACCCACCGGCGCACTCGGATTCACCATCACCACCGGCGCGCCCTTCGCCGCGAGTTCGCGCGCCACGACTTCCGCCCGCCATTTCGAAAGCTTGTAGTGATTGCTCATCTGCGCCTCAGACACCGGCGTGTTTTCGTCCGTAGGCGTGACGACGCCATTCACCGCCTTGGGCAACCCGATGCAACCCACCGTGCTGGTGTAAACGATCCGCGCACAGCCCGCCGCGTGCGCGGCTTCAATGACATTTCTTGTGCCGTCCACGTTCGCGGCATACATCGGCGCGTAATCGCGCAACCAGAGATGATAGCTCGCCGCCACATGAAAGACCCAATCGCAGCCCCGCATCGCCTGCGCCAGCGCCACGCGGTCCGAAACGTCGCCCGGCACGCGCTCGAATTCGGCGCCCGCCAGCCCGCGGGTGTCGGCGCCCGGACGCAACAACGCCTTCACGCGATGCCCGCGCGCGACCAGTTCGTGCACGAGATTCGCGCCAATGAATCCCGAGGCGCCGGTGACGAAACAATTCATGGGCGGCGAGGGTAGTTAAGCAGAGGGCAGATGGAAAGTAGCGGGACGTTGAATGATCAGCGCCCAAAATAAACACCCTTCATTGACAGGCGAAACGCTCACCCACCAGCCCCAAGCTTGACTTGCCCCGCCTCCGTCGCACCATGCGCCCGCACCGATGGAAAAGAGCAGTCGCAAGAAAACAAAATCGCCGGACCCGCGGGAGTTGGATGTGGAGATTTCCTTTCTGGAGGGCCTGGTGCGCCGCGATCCCAATTACCTGGATGCGTTGCAGTTGCTGGGCGACGACTACACGCGCCGCGGCCGGTTTGAAGAAGGCCTGCGGGTGGACCAGAAGCTGTCCGAACTCGACCCCCGGAATCCGCTGTCGTTCTACAACCTCGCCTGCAGCCTGTCGCTCACTGGCAAGCTGGATGAATCGGCCCGCGCGCTGGAAGCAGCGCTGGACCTCGGCTACGAAGATTTCAAGTGGCTGGCGCGCGACCCGGACTTGAAGGCGCTGCGCAAGCATCCGCACTACGCCCGGCTGCGGGAAAAAATCCGCCGGATGCAAACCGACATGGAGTGAGCATGGCCGTCGCCTTCAAGGATTTCTTCCCGCAAGTCACGCGTAGCGGCTTCCTGTCGAGCGAATACGAATCCTTCCAGCACATTGTCGAACGCGCCAACGCCTGGATGGCCAGCTCGGGCGTGCCGGTGTTGAGCGTGGAAACCGTCGTGCTCCCCAACGTCAACACCGAGGAGGAAGCCCTGCAAACCAACATCCGCACCAGCGGCGAGATGAGCAGCTACTGGCGGCAGTTTTTGCGCGTGTGGTATGAAGTGCCGCCGGCGGCTTGAGATCGATTTCCAAACCATGAATGTCACTTTCCGCGGCCAGACCCGCCATTTCCGCACCGTCACTTTCGACGCGGCGACGAACGAGGTCGTGCTGATCGAGCAACGCCTGTTGCCGCACGAGTTCCAGCTCGTCCGCACCCGCGATTTCAAACAAACCGCGGCGGCCATCCGCGACATGATTGTGCGCGGTGCGCCGGCCATTGCCGCCACGGCGGCCTATGGTCTGGCGCAGGGCGCCCGCGCGTTTCGCGGCCGGTCGTTGTCCGCGTTCGCCGGCCATTTGCGGAAGGTTTACGAGACGATCGAAGCCGCGCGTCCCACGGCCGTGGACCCGGTCAACGCGATGAACCTTGTGCTCGGCGAAATGCGGACCGGCGAAGACGTCGCCACGCAACAGGTGCTGGCACTGGCCGCGGCGGAGGAATTTGCCGGCCAATCCGTGCGCGAATGTGAAGCCATCGGCAAACACGGGGCAAAGCTGATTCGCAACGGCGCCAACATCCTGACGCACTGCAACGCCGGCTGGCTGGCATGCGTGGACATCGGAACCGCCACGGCACCGATGTATGCCGCGCAGGCGGCCGGCCGGAAGTTTCACGTGTTCTGCGACGAAACCCGCCCGCGCTGCCAGGGGGCGTCGCTGACGGCCTGGGAACTGGCGCAGCAGGGCGTGCCGCATCACGTCATCGCGGACAACGCCGCCGGGCACCTGATGCAGCGAGGCGAAATCGATCTGGTCATCGTCGGCAGCGACCGCACGCTGGGCCGCACGGGCGACGCCGCGAACAAGATTGGCACCTACACCAAGGCCGTGCTGGCCAAACGGCATGGCATCCCCTTCTACGTCGCGATCCCGCTTTCGACCATCGACTGGAATTTAAAGTCGGGCTTCGACATCCCGATCGAGGAGCGGCAAGAGGCGGAAGTGCTCGGGGCGTGGGGTGTCGCCGCGCGGAACGGAAAACGGCAATACGTGCGCATCGCCAATCCGAACAGCCCGGCGCGCAATCCGGGCTTTGATGTGACGCCGGCCGAGCTCATCACCGGCATCATCACGCCGCTGGGGATTTTCAAGCCGGGGGAATTGTGGAAGCGAAGAAAGCAATTGGGGGCGGAGTAACTCGTTACATCGGTTAAAGGGGATGCCTGGACGGAGCCCGCCAGGCGCACTGCGGTGAACTCGTGTAACTCATGCAACGATTTGATGAATCACCCTCCCCCGTGATCCGAACCATCCCTTCCCGGCCTTCCCCTCCGCACGTCAATCGGATAGCCTCACCTCATGCCGTCATTCGACATCGTATCGCAGGTCAACTCGATGGAGATCGAGAACGCCGTCAATCAGGCCAACAAGGAACTGGCCAGCCGTTTTGATTTCCGCGGCTCCAAGGCGTCCATTGCGCTGGAGAAAAATGAAATCAAGCTCTCGGCCGAGGATGAGTTCAAAGTGGCCGCGCTGGTGGACATCGTCATGGGCAAGCTCGCCAAGCGCAGCATCAGCTTGAAGAACGTGGAAAAGCTGGCGCCGGACGTTTCGCCGCTCGGTCACGCGCGGCAGGTCATCAAAATCAAGCAGGGGCTGGAATCCAAGGTGGCCAAGGAAGTCACCACGTTCATCCGCGACAGCAAGTTCAAGGTGACTTCCGCCATTCAGGGCGAGGAGGTGCGCGTGAACGGCAAGAGCCGGGATGAATTGCAGGCGGTCATCGCCGCAGTGCGGGCGAAGGAATTTCCGGTTTCGCTGCAATTCGTGAATTTCCGCGACTGACAGTATGTCAAACACATACAGCTTCTTTATGATTTATAATTTTACGTGTCCTTTGGCGGCATTTTTATGCTTGCTCTATTCAACAGTTGTGGGCCAAGGGGCAGAGTATTTAATCCAAGGGGAATTCAGCTACCAAGTCATAACTTTGGAAGGAGCAAGGCCAGCATTGCACCGAAAATTTGAGGTGGTTAACAACGGTTGCCAGTGGCGAATAAATATCGACTTAACGGCAAGTCCCCATTTAGGCACGTTTGTTTACGCTTATGATGGAACCAATCTTGTCTATTATACCGTAAAACGGGGAAAAGAAGTAAAAATAGGAGCCGGAACGATTGAGGCATCACCGGTCCCGCAAACATTAACATCAGCGGGGGGGGAATATCCGTGGCTCGCATATGCTTCAAGTTGTTATCTTAAAAGCGTGAGTAACTCATCCATCTTTTCGTTGGAGGCGGCGCGGAGCAGCGATGGGCGGAGTCGCCGGTTCACAATGCCGGCACATATCGAGCTCAATGATGATTTGCCGGGACTGCCGAGGTTGATAGAATACTTGGCGAGATCCAGGTCTCTATTGAATACGAATGGCGCTATTACGGAACCTGTTCCTACATCTTCGCAAGAGGCAACATATGTAAACGCGCGTTTTACGTCGGGCGAATTCACGAATGTCAGCGGCCTTTCGTTTCCGACGCAATTCGAGTTTCGTCGATACCGGCCAAGTCCGAACTCTACTTCAGATGCCAACCTCCGTTGCACAGTCATAGTCCGGGGTGCCGCATCAACCATCTCGGTTGGGCCACAGACATGGAGCACTTCTTTGCCGGGTCGCACTTTTATGGCGCACGATCTTCGCGTGCAAGAACCTTTCGTCCATTATCAAATCACTAACAGTCAAATTCCTACAATCGATAACTCTGAAGTGAGCAATGCGAGAGAAGTGCAATTACAAGCGAATAAAAAAATAGCACCAGCCCGGATGCAACCCGAGCGCCCAGGCAAAAAGTATGGCTAGTGCGTTTCTTATTTGGCGCATTCATATTATTGCCATTATAGTGCTTTATTTTTTATGCAAGGAACAGGCAGAATGGCGTCTAACACCTTCCTCAAAAAACTTAAAACCTATGAAAAATGTTCAAACCAACTCCCTCACGGCGGCTCTGCTATTAGCTGCAGCAGGCTCGGTGTTCGCAGAGTGCACCGGAACACCTTGGAGCTCGACTGACTTGCCAACAACCTATGGTTGCAGTGGATTGGGAGGTTCCTGCAATAATACCATTTTTGACGGCGTATGTCAGTTTTGTTGGCCGGGTTCATATGGATTCTGTAATCCGGTCGCTGAAACATCTTATACTGTGCATGCTCAAAACTATGTAAATGGAACTTGCGTCGGACCTGTTGATGATCACGGATATTACTTCTGCTCTGGAGGTGATCCAGATGGCGACCCTGTAGAATTAACCTGTTACGGGCTGATACTTGAAATCCCTTGCGGTGGTTGAGCTAGTAGCTCTTAGGGTTAGAACGGTTTTCCGAATGGCGGAAGGTGATGCGCGCCTTGCCGAGATCGTAAGGGGACATCTCGACGTTCACGCGGTCGCCGACGGAGATGCGGATGAAATGCTTGCGCATCTTGCCCGAGATGTGGGCGAGCACTTCGTGCCCGTTCGGCAGCGCAACGCGAAACATGGTGCCCGGCAAAACCTGGGTCACCGATCCAGTCAGTTCAATGGGTTCTTCTTTTGGCACACCAGTGTCCTGAGAGACGGTGACTATTTGCCAGCCGGCGCGCTGAAAATCAATGATTTACTCACCGTCCCGGGGACCGGCTTCAAAAGAAGGGATTGTGCTCCTTTTCCTCGGCCACGGTGGTCAACGGCCCGTGACCGGGGCAAATCAATGTGGTGTTGGGCAGGGACAGAATCTGCTCGCGCACGGCCTGCCGGGCCAGTTCCCAGACGCCCTCCGCGCGGCCCATGGAACCGGCAAACAATGCATCCCCCACGATGGCAATGTGCGGCGCGTCTTCCGGCCAGTTGCCGACGATGTAGGTTACCCCGTCATCCGCGTGGCCGGGCGTCGGGCGGTTGGTGATGCGGAGGCTGCCCACGTGAATGCAGTCGTTGCGGCGGTTCTTGTGCTGCGGCAGCGCGTCCCGGGCGTCCATGTGCACAAAAATCTTGGGAAACTTCTCGCGCAGCGCCGGCAGGTTGTCCACGTGATCGGAATGACCGTGCGTGATGAACACGTGCCGCAACTGCAGCTGGTTTTCCTCAACCTCCCGAAAGACCGGCGCCAGATCAAACCCGGTGTCGAACAACGCCGCTTCGCGCGTGACTTCATCCCAAACGAGAAAACAGTTCACCGACATTTCGCCGTCATCGGTCGTGATGACCCGCAGCTCCCGCCACTGGCCCAAATCCTTTTCGCCTGGGAGCCAGCCTTGGGCGATGCCCGACAGCTTGGCCGGTTGCATGCCCAACTGGTTCGCCAGCGCGGCCAGGTTGAATCGCCCGGCCATTTTCCCGGTGCGTTCCAAATCGGCCAGTTCGGCCTCCGTCACGCCTGCCGCGGCTGCGGCAGCCGCCGTCGACAGGCCCGCCATGCCGCGCCCCTTGCGGACGATGTCGCCGAGATGATCTTCCAAATTCATGGCGACACGATAATCAACCCCTTCGCGCCGGCAAGTTCAGGCTCCAGAATTTGCGTGTCCGCGCGCCGCTTGGGCGGCCAGGCGACGTAATCCGGTCGCCGCCGCGCGCCGTGAGGGTTCCCTTGAATTTGTCCGGGGCAATCAGGACGCGCATGCCGGTGAGTTAACCCAAAGCCGGAACGACGGCCAGCCGCCATTGCAAGACGCGGGGTTGCGGAGCGACGAAGCTATGGCACAATGAGCAAGGATTTTAATGACCATGAGCAAACCAAAAATCATCGCTTACCTGAAACCCAGCTGCGGCTGGAGCAACGGCGTGCGCGCCATCCTGCGCAAATACGACCTGCCCTACGAAGACCGGGACATCATCAACGATCCGCTCCAGCGACAGGAGATGATCATGAAGAGCGGCCAGATGCTCAGTCCATGCGTGGAGGTGGACGGCCACATGCTGCCGGACATCAGCGGCGAAGAAGTCGAAGCCTACCTGCTGTCCAAGGGCCTCGTGCAGCCCAACAGTGTTGCCCCCGAGGCGCCCACGAATCAGCCGTGCGCAAATGAAATGCATCCGTCCACGCCGCTGAATTTCCGCTGAACTCACGTCGCCCCTTTCATCGGCGCGGAGGCTTTGCTTCCGCGCCCTTTTTGTTGGCGCGTTCAGAGACTGTTGCGCTGGCGATATTGCAGGGGCGACATCCGGCAATGGCGCGCAAACACGCGGCTGAAGTGGGAAGCGTCCGGAAAACCCGCCTCCTGGGCCACCTGCTTCACCGAATTCTGCGTCGTCGCCAGCAGATACTGCGCCCGCTCCATGCGGCGGCGGGTCAAGTAAGCCAGCGGGCGGACGCCGATGGTCTGGCGAAACGCATCGGAAAAATAAGTGGGATTCAGTTCGGCGACGCGCGCAAGGTCCTTGAGGCTGATCCGTTCGGCCAGATGCTCGTGGATGAATTCCTGCACCACGAGGTAGCGGCCGGCGAGCGTTGCGTGTCCGGCCGGCTCACCGTGCCACGTGCGCAGGAACGGCGCCACCAACTGGCGCAACACGCCCTCCGCCTCGAAGGCATCCACCGGCGACGTGCGCGCCTCCAGTTCGGCCACTCGCGCCGGAAAACGGCGATACTCGTCGCGGAACGGGTCATACACCGGCAGCTTGCGCTCCGGGAAAATCGCTTCCAACCGCCGAAACAAGCGAAGGGTTTCCGGCCCCGCCGGCAGTTGGTAATCCATCTCATGGACGGCCATCAGGTCGATGCCCGTTTTCAACCGGCTGGTGAAATGGAGGAAGCAGAGGTCAAATGGTCGCCGGCACCGGTGGCTGTGCAGCGTGAACGCGGGAATCAGGTGCATTGAGCCGGGTGTCAGTTGAAATTCCCGGCCATGGTGCGTCACCTGCGCCGGGCCGTTCAGCGGCAGCCACAGCCGCGAAAACGGGCTCATCACGTCGTGGAAGTTCCACCAGGCGCCGGTGCGGCAACGTTCCACCGCGAGCACTTCCAGCGCCGCCGAGCCCAGCAGTTCCTTCGCGAGCATGCGTGCGTTGTCCCGAAGCGCGAACCCGCCCGCGCGGGGATTATTTCGGCACGACCTTGACCGTCCCGGTGTTCGGGTCGTAATCGAGCTTCTGGCCCGCGGGCGCTTCCGGCAGCCTGGCGATGTATTTCATCGCCACCACCTCGTTCAAATCCTTGGGCAGCCGGCCCTGATCCGCTTCAAACATCTGGATGGCCCGCGTCAGGGCCGCCACATCGGAGGTCTTGACGGCCTTCTGTTCCGCCTTGGCCATGGCGCCGAGATACTCCGCCGGCGCCGCCGCCGGATTGCCGGAACTCGAGGAGGAACTTTTGCCGCCATCACCGCAGCCGACGAGCAGCGCACCCGCAAGCAAAGGAACGAACAACGATGCTTTCATGCGGCGAATCTAGCGCACCGGACCGGCAATACCAAGCGCTGTTCCGCCCGCGGACGCGGCGATGGCGCGGGCCTGCCGAATCAAATCCAAATCGGTGGCCAGGTCGCCAAAGCGAAACCGCGCCGCGCCGCTTTGCTGCTGGCCCAGCAACTCGCCCGGGCCGCGCAGCCGCAAATCCGCCTCCGCAATCTGGAAGCCGTCAGTGGTGTCCGCCAGCACCTTGAGCCGGGCGCGCGCCTCGGGATTATCCGCATTGGAAACCAGGATGCAGAACGACGCGTGCGCCCCGCGTCCGATGCGGCCGCGCAACTGGTGGAGCTGGGCGAGCCCGAACTGCTCCGCGTTCTCGATCAGCATCACCGTCGCGTTCGGCACGTCCACGCCCACCTCGATCAACGACGTGGCCAGCAGAACCTGCACTTCGCCGGCCCGGAACGCCTGCATCACGGCCTCCTTTTCGCGGGCGGGCAGCCGGCCGTGCAGCAGGCCGACGTGAAACGGCGCGAGCGCCCTTTGCACCCGTTCCAATTCCTGCGTGACGGCTTTGACGTTGCCACCGTTGTCGTCCACGCGAGGATACACGACATACGCCTGACGCCCCTCGCGCAGCTTCTCCTTTACGAACGGCCAGACCTTGGGCAGCGCCTCGGCCAGGCGGACGAACGTGCGAATGCGTCCCCGGCCCGCTGGCAACGCATCAATCGTCGAGCTGTCGAGATCCCCGTAAAGCGTCAGGCCCAGCGTCCGGGGAATGGGCGTCGCAGTCATGACCAGCAGATGCGGGTAATGCCCCTTGCGCACCAGCGCCTCCCGTTGCGACGTGCCGAACTTGTGCTGCTCATCGATGATGACCAGGCCAAGATGAGGCAGATCGAAGGCGCCGTTGAGCAACGCATGCGTGCCGATGGTGAGCGTGGCGGAGGGCGCCCGCCCGCCGTCAACGCGATGGGTTGCCGGAGGTGTTTCGTTTGCGGTTTTCCAGCTTCCCGTCCGCAGTTCGACCTTCACGCCCAACGGTTCCAACCAGCGTTGGAAATTCCGGAAGTGTTGTTCGGCCAGAATCTCCGTCGGCGCCATCAACGCCACATTGAAGCCGCTCTCCAGCGTCATCAGCGCGGCGCAGGCAGCCACGGCCGTCTTGCCCGAACCCACGTCGCCCTGAAGCAGGCGCCGCATGGGATGCGCGCCGCGCAAGTCGTCGCGAATTTCGCGCAACACGCGCGTTTGCGCGTCGGTCAGCTTGAACTCCAGCCGCGCGAGGAAGGGTTTGATGAGCCGGTTGTCGCCGCCACACGGCCAGGCACGGGCGTTGGCTTCAAATCGCCGGCGACGCGCGAGCACGCCGCGCTGGAGTTCGATGAATTCATCCAACGCCAGCCGGCGGCGGGCCAGTTCGGCTTCTGCCATCTCCGCGGGAAAGTGCAGCCCACGGATGGCTGCCGCGCGGGACGGCAGACCGGGCGCGAGCTCTTCGGGAGCCGGTGCCGGTGCGGAGGCCGGGCCCCGTTGGTCCGCCGACGGTTCCAGCCGCTCCAACGCCCGCCACACCAGCGTCCGTAGCACGCGCGCGGTGAGCCCTTCGGTCAGCGGATGCACCGGCACGATGCGGTTGACGTGAATGAACTCATCCTCGCCCGCCTCCAACGGCTCGGTTTCGGGATGGTCGAACGTGCGCGGGCGCAGTGACTCGGGTTTGCCGAAAATCATGAACTCGCGGCCCACCGTGTAATACGACTCCATCCACGGTGACGCCTGCCACCAACGGCAATGCAGCCGCGCCGTGTCGTCCTCGAAGATGCACTCGAACAGCGCGCGCGAACCCTGCTTCCAGCGCTTGATGCCCGCCACCACCACCCGGCCCCGCACCGTGGCGGGCTGGCCCAGTTCCAGCTCGCGGATGGGAAGAAATTTTCGCCGGTCCTCGTAACGCCGCGGCCGGTGCAGCAACAGATCCTCGATGGTGCCAATGCCCAGCCGCTTGAGCTGCTCCGCGCGTTCCGGGCCCACGCCCCGGAGCGTCGTCACCGGCAGCGCGAGCGGCGCGGGGCTGGCGTTGGCGGAGGAATGAGCAGTGGAATGAGGATGCCGCGCAGCCACGGCGGGACAATACAAACCAGCCCGCGCCCCAGCAAGGTCCGCGCAACGGCGGCTCAGATTTCGATCAGCGTGATTTCCGGCCGACAGCAGAACCGCAGATTGATGTGGAACCAGCCGATGCCGGCGCCAACGTAGAGCGGCCCCGCCGGCGTGGCAAAACGGCCGAGTTCGTAGGGGCCCACGCCGTAAGGCACGACCAGCGCGCCGTAAAACGGCAGCCGCACCTGCCCGCCGTGCGAATGCCCCGCCAGCAACAAATCATACCGGTGCGGCGCCAGCTTCTCACACCACGCCGGGTAATGGGCGAGCAGGATGTTTTTCACGCCGGTCTCCGGCGGGAGAACGGCCGGGGTTTCACACGTCAGCCCGTGCAGACGCACCCGGCCGCCCGGCGCGATCACGCTCGCATCCAGCAGCCAGGCGCCGCCCGTGGCCGCAAAGGCCCGCGCGATGGCCCCGAAATCGGCGCGGCTCCAGTAGTCATGGTTTCCGGGCACTCCGAACAGCGGCGCCTGAATGCCCAGGAGAATTTCCAGCGCTTCCGGCAGGTGCTCCCGTTCTTCGATGATGTCGCCGGAAAAGCAGACGAAGTCCGGCTTGAGCGCGTTGATGCGGGCCACCACCGACGCCAGCCAGCGGCGGTTCCCCTTGTGATGCAGGTCGGTGAAATGAACGAAACGCGCGACCGGCGGACCGTTCGCCAGCCGGAGCTGATTGACCTTGAGCCAATGCGGCTCGACCAGCGCCGCATCGCCGACCGCGAGCAACTGAAGGCCGGCCAGACCCAGCTTGAAGAATCGGCGGCGATTGAAGCGTTTGCGCATGGCGGACGGGGCAAACTGATCCGCCCGTCCGCGGCGAACAAGCCGCGCGTGCCGCTCAGCCCTTCTTCTGCTTGCGCGCCACGAAATCTTCCAGCGCCGAGAACAAACCGGCGGTGCCCGCAAAATGCCGCTGGCCCGCCGGCGTCACCAGGCCAAAGCCGTCGCCGTAGGCCGGACCGTTGGCCACACACGCGCTGATCCTGGTTTCCTCCATCAGCATCTGCGCGGCCACGAGCGCGTCCTCGCGCTTGCCTTCCACTTCGTATTTCCAGCCGACCACCTGCGATTTGGGAAACCATTCAGGCAACTGGCTGATGAGCTTCGGCGTTGGAACCAGTTCGGCCAGCAACGCCCCGTCGCGGGTGGAGAATTTATCCGAGGCGATTTCCTCGAGCCGGCCTTCGCTGTCGCGTTTCCAGATCTTGCCGAACATGAAATCGCCCACGGCGGCCATGTGAAACACGGCGTCAAATGAACTTTTGGAAAGGGTCTTGAGCTTGTCCTGCAAATCGGCGGTGGTGCTGAAGTTGATCACCTTCTGTGCACGGCGCTGACCGTTCCAGGTGGATTGTTCGCCGACGAGCAACGTGACCTGATGCCCGCGGCCGGCGAGGAAGTTGGCCATTTCGGTGCCGGTGCGGCCGGTCGAGAAATTGGTCAGGCGACGCACCGTGTCGAGTTTTTCAATCGTGGGACCCGCAGTAACAATAAAATTCATAGGGGGCGGAGCATACGCGAAACCCGCCGCGTGGAAAGATGGAAAGTGGCGGACCCCAGCCAGCAGCTCAATTCCCCTCCGCCCTAGCCCACCGCAAAGGCGCGGGCAGCGAGCACGCGGCGAATTCCAGATGGATCACCCGCCGATGGGCCGGCCTCGTCGCAGCCAAGGAAGCATGCAAGAGCAGCGGGCGCATCAACAGCACGCCCCCTCGCCGGATGGTGCAACTGACGGGGACGTTCTCCGCCAGGCGGCGCTCCATCACGGCGGCGGCCAGCCGGCCATCTCGATGAGAACCCGGCAAAACCCGCAATGGACCATTGTCTGGACCACAATCGTCCAGATGCACGCGCACGGTCACCAGACCGGCGAGCACAGCGGCGGGCGGCTGCACGTTCACGACACCGTCTTTAACTGACCAAGGTCCGTAGCCGGGCACCGCCGCACGTTCGCGAACACAAATCGTCGTATCTTGATGCCACGCGACTTTCCAGTTTGCTGCCGGGGTCTTGTCGAACAGAATCCCCTTCACCGGAAAGGCGGCATCGCCGAGCAGCGGTTCCACCAGTGCGCGGATTTCGGGGGCCGCAGCCAGTTCCCGCACGGCCGGCACGGCGAAAAGCAGATTTCGCAAGGCGTAGCCTTCCCGCCCCGCGGCATCCGTCACGGCCGCGCTGACATCCGCCAGCGCCCGCTCCGACAACACGCCTTCCACGACCACGAAGCCGGCCTCTTGGAAGTGGCGGACAAACCCGGCATCACCCGCCGCAAAACGCCAGGCGTCCCGACCGTGTTCTGACTGGTTCATTCGTTAGCGCCCGGCCCGGTTTTCCCCGGCCGCCAGCAGCACTACCGCAAGCATTGCGCGCATTCGGTTTCCGTTTCGGCGACTTCGCTCGTTCATTTCGCGTCTTCCACCTTGACCCATTGTTCGGCGCCGTTGCAGCGGATTTCGGGCACATACATCGCCTGGCCGAGCACCGGCAGCGCGTGGAATTCGCCCGGCACTTCGGCGCGCAGGTCGTAGCGAATCTCCCAGACGCCCTCGGGCAGCTTGTCGATGAACAGCGCCACCTTGCGGTCGCGTAATTCCTGATAAACCCAGCGGGTCCGGCCGGTGTAATCGGAATCTTCAGGTAGTGGGGCAGGCATCTTGCCTGCCCGGTTGCGCGCAGGCTTGGCGGAAGTCCCACCGGACAGGCTGGAAGACTTTCCCACTACGGCATGCTTCCGCTCCACCGCGCCGGACTTGAGTTCCTTCGCGTAGAGCGATTCGCCGCTGCGGATTTCCACGGCCTCGAACCCGGCCGGCTTCAAATCCTCGAACATCAAATATTCGTAGTTGTTCTTCCCCTCGATGGTGAGGACGGTTTCAACCCGTTCGCCGCTCTTCACCGTCTCGCCATTGAGGAGCGGCTCCTGGTCATAGACGTAGCCCTTGAGCAGCGTCGGACGGCCGACCAGCTTGAAGTATTGGCGCTTCACGAAAAGCTCGTTGCCCGCCGCCGTGATGGGCTCCTCCTGGCTGAAAAACTTCGCTTCGACCGCGAAATACACCGACGCACCGCCCTGCTTGTTCCCCTCCTTGGAGGGGCCTGGGGTGGGTTTCCCCGGCTTCACCTGGATTCGAACCTCGTTGCTGTCCTTGATGAGTTTCGCGTCCACCTCAAAGCGGCTCGGCGCATTGAAGACATCCGCGCCGCTGACCTTCTTCGACGCGACCTTCGTGCCGTTGACGGTCAGGACGTATTCCAAGTCCGGTGCGATTTCACCGCTGGCTTTGAGATAATCCGTCATCGCCAGCACGGCGATAGCGGTGTCGCGCGTGTTGCTCCACTGCGCGCCGCGACGGTTCTTGATGAGCCAGTTCGCCACCGGCTCGACGAGTTGGTTCGTCGGGTCAATCGCCAGCAGCGCCCGCAACGCAAAGGCCGTCGCCTCCACCCCGCCATCGGACCAGCGCCAATAGAGGCCGTCTTCGCCCCAGTGGGCGGTGCCCATGACCGTTGAGGGTTGAGAGTTGCTGGTTGATGGTTTGCCGTCCACCAGCACGGACGTGTCCGGGCGGTCGTCGCGCTTCACGCCATTTTCCAGATTTTCGATAAGCGTCTTCGCCTCGGCGTCCTTGCCGAAGTAGTGAGCGGAAAGTGCCAGCAGCGAACGCGTGTAGGCGTTCAATTTCTCGCGATTCGTCCAGAGATTGTCGAAGGCCTTGGCTTCCATCTGCGACAAGCCGGATTCGTTTTGCGCGGCTTTGTGGGCGGCAAGCGCGTGCAGCATGAAGGCTTGCATGTCGTAATTTTCCTCCTGCTCGACGAGTGTCTTGTCGAGGAACTCGGCGCCGCGCCGCGCGACTTCGGGCTTCACTGCCACACCCGCCTGTTTCGCCAGCGACAATCCCCACACCACGTAGGCCGTCATCCAGGGATCGCTCTGGCCTTCCTTCCACCAGCCCCAGCCACCGTCGCCGTGCTGGAAATCGTAGAGCCGATCCAGCCCAGCCTTGGTCATGTCGTCGAGCTTGGCGAGGTCCTGTTTGCCCTTCGGATGCGTGGCGGCGGCGGAATTCGTTTCAATGCCACCGAACACGCGGCCCATCACGTCCTCGGGTTGCAGGCCCGCGTCTTTAAGCGTCTTGGCCACGATGGTGGCCGGCAGGAAACGGCTCATCGTCTGCTCGGTGCAGCCGTAGGGATAATCAATCAGGTAAGGCAACGCATCGAGCATCGTCACCGCGAGGCTCGGCGTGACTTGCACGGTCAGTTGGGTGGAACCGGCCTTCCGCTCGGCAGGCAGATCCAGTTTCACGGTCACGTCGTTGCCCCGCACCTTGCCGGACTTGGCGAGGAACTTCTCGATGCCGTGTTCGTAAGCGACGTAGGTTTTCTCCATCGCATCGGAATACTTGCCGCCGCGACCGGTGACTTTGAGGTTCACTTCGCCGGGTTGTTTGACGGAGGCAATCCAATCCGCGCGGGCTTCGCCATTGGCAGGGAGTTTTAAATAAAAATCCGGCATTTTTCCTGACTTGGGCAAACTGGAGGCTTGCGCCGCACTGGAAACCATTTCCAATCCGCCATCCATTTCCAACGCCACCTTCGCCTCCAACGGCTCATCCGTATTATTGTTCACGACCGCCGAGATCGTCACCGTGTCGCCCACGATGAAGAAGCGCGGCGCCTGAAGACGCACGATGAGCGGCTGCTTGGTGCGTGTGGTGGTGTCCGCGATGCCGAACTGGTTGCCGCTTGTGACCGCGCGGGCCGTGGCCTTCCAGCCCGTCAACGAATCGGGATATTTCACCTTCACCTTTGCCGTGCCATCCGCGCCCGTCATCACATCCGGCTGCCACAACACGGTCGAGCGAAAATCACTGCGCACCACGACCGCGGGTTCGGGCGCGGGCTCACCCGCCACCGCGCCACCCAGGCCTGTAACTGACTTCGCCATGGGCATCTCCTGCATGGCCATCGGTGCCGCGACGGCGGGTGAAACCATGCCCGGCATCTTGGCGGCCCGCAACGCGTAGAATCCGCCGGCCGCTCCTCCACCCCCAACCCCGCCCGTGGGCTGATTAAGGGCCGCGTCCTTGTCGGCCAATTCCAGTTCATCCACAGCCGCCGGCAGCACGTTGGTGTCCTCGATCCCGCGCTGCTGCCGCTCGTAAGCCTCGACCTGGGACGCCTCGATGAGCTGGTCATCCACGCGCACGAGCTTCACGTAGCGGCGCTGGTTGAAGGTGCTGCCCGTCTGCGTCGCCTGCGGGCGTTTCGTGCCGAAGTAGAACTGGCGCGGATCGCCCGCGTAATCGCCCTGGATGTAGAACACGGATTCGTCCACGAGACTGAAGGCGACCTCGGCGGGCACCGGTTTGCCCGCATCATCCCGGGTGGTGACGGTGAACGTGCCTTCCGCGCGCGGCTGGTATTGCGGCCGGTCGGGCTTCACATCCACGGTCAGGAAGTTCTTCGTCGGCGGCACCACGACTTGTTTGGTGTCGGTGTAAAGCTGGTTGTCGCTCACCATGGCGGCGTTCAGGAAAATATTCGGCACGTGCTGTTCGGTCACGTCGAGTTCGACGAGTTTGGTCGTGCCGTCGAGGTGAATGAGCTTCGCGCTCAGCAGGTCATCGGCTTCAACGGTGAACAGCACGTAACGGTCGTTGTCCGCGGTCTGAATCATCACCGGCGCCTGCTGGCCGACGCGAAACGTGTCCTTGTCCACGATGAGTTCCAAGCCACCGGTGCGGTAGCCCAGGTCGGTGGACTTGTCGGTGCAAACCCACACGGTGGTCCCGGCCTTGATGGGATTGGCCACCTGCAACTTCTGCTTCGCGACCGTGTCCTCGCTGGTCCACGCGACGCGGTAATAACCTTCGCGTTCAGGTTTGAAATCCAGTTGCGCCGTTCCATTCGTGTCGGTCTTGAGCGTTTTGGTCAGAATGTCGTCGTGCTGGTAGCCGCGGAATTTGAGCCGCCAGCCGGGTTCGTTGGGCCGGGTTGGGGGCGGCGGCCAGATGGAGGTTTTGGCGCGCCGTTGTTTGAGTTCATCGCCTTTGACTTCGCGACCGTCCGGCGCGATCCAGATTTCCCACCAGTAATCGCGCGTCACCTTCACGGTGCCTTCGCAGACGACGGGTTGCTGGTTCGCATCGGCCGCCTTGAACTCAACGCTCACCTTGTCCTGCGGCTGGTAGAGGCGATGGTCCGTGTCCGCGTGCACGAAGTAACGCTGCCGCGTGACGCGCACCGTGCCCGTGCCGGTGATTTCCCGCCGGCTGGCATCGGTGACGCGTGCTTCGATGCGATACTCGTAATCCTGATTTGCCCCGCGCGGCGTCTCGAAGGTCAACGTCGCCTTGCCCCCGGCATCGGTCTTGAGCGTCTCGCGTTTCACGACCTGCCCGCCGCCCCACCAGCGACCGCGGTAGCCGCCCGCCTGGTCCATGTCCTGGTAAAACCACGGGAACTCGCGCGGCTGCGGCCAGGACTGCCAGTAAGGATTCTGGTTCACGACCACTTCGACGCTGGCGTTGGCGACCGGGCCGCCGAAGTAGTAGTCGGCCTGGATGGTGACCTCGACGACGTCACCAAGCTTGAACACCTTCTTCCGCCCCGCTTCCTCCGGCGTGCTGACGGCGACTTTGAACTCAGGCAGCTTGTATTCCTCGAGCCGGAACAACGTCGCGCTGCCGATGCTGTGCTGGCGGCCGTCATCCCAAAACTGCACATGGTATTCGCCGAGCGGCATCTGCTCCGTCAGTTCGAGCGCGCCCCACGCGCTGCCGAAGGAGTTCAACGTGGCCTTGCCCTCCTTGACCTTCGTGCCCCGCGGATCGTTGATTTGATACTCGATCGTCTGATTGGCGGGCGTGGAATAAACGCCATCCGCGTATCGCCGCGCAATGAATTTCCAGTTCACCGTCTCCTTGGGCCGATAGGCGGGCCGGTCGGTGAAGGCGTAGATGCGCCAAACCTGCCGATCTGGTATCGGCAGCCCGGTGGCCGGGTCAATGGTGCTCCAGTTGAATCTGCGATTTCCGTAACTGTTGCCGATGCTGAACGCCTGCCGGTCCTTGAGCATCGCGCTGGCGAACAGCTCCACGCCCGTATTATCGCGCTGCTCCAGATCGAACACGGCCAACCCATCGGCATCTGTCTCCTTGGACTGTTCGCGCACTCGCCACTCGCCATTCCAGTTCCAACGTTCTCGCAGCACCACCCTGGCATGGGCCAGCGGCGCGCCGCTGTGGGCGTCGCAAAAATAAACCAGCGCCTGCTTGCCGGAACTCTTGAGCACGAGCGCCGCGTCCGTGACGAGAATCAACTGGCGCGACGTTTGGCCACCGGCCTTGCCTTCGAGGACGTAAGCGCCGGGCGGGAGTTTTTCGTCGAGCCGGGCGGTGGCATTGCCGGGCCGGTAGTCGCCTTTGTTTTCAACGTCGCGCGTCCAGCTTTTCAACTTCTCACGACCCGCGAGGGGGATTTCATCCACCCAATCGCCCTGGTTTTCACCGAACTTCACATCGCGATTCAATTCCACCGGATACAGTGCCAGCTCGATTTGCTTCACGTTGCGCCAGTTGAGCGAGTATTGGATTTCCGAGCCGGGCAGGAAGAAGTCGGACACCATCACGTTCAACTGCGGGCCGGTGATGTCCTTGATGGCCTGCTGGGCCTGTTCCCAGTAACGCGTCTCGCCCTTTTTGAATTCGCCCACCAGCCGCCGGTAAAGTTCCAGCGCGCGGACGTAATCCGGTTCGGTGTGCCAGGTGCCGTCCTTGAGGACGACCACGCGACCCTCGCCGGCAAGCCATTGGGCGTAGTTGAACAGCGCGTCGTCATACCAGTCCGTTTTCGTGCCCGACTTGAGCGCGCCCTCGAATTCGTCCTGCACGCGCTGACGCTGTTCGGCGTCATTCCCGCCCCGGCTGCGCAGCGCCATCGCGAGGAGGTAATGCGCGTGGGCCCGGTCCGCTTCCGACGACGCAATCTTCAACGCATTCTCGAGAATGGCCGGATCAATCTGGTTGCCGAAGTAGCCGTAGGAGTAATACGGCTCAGCCTGCGGCGGCTGCGCCATGCGCCAGACGATGGCGAGGTAACGTTCGCGGGCCAGCTCGACGTCGCGCGCGCCGGCCCACCAGTCCAGCGCCCGCTGGTAATACGGCCAGGCCTGCCCCCAGTTGCGCTGGTTGCGCCGCGTCCACCAGAAATCGCCGAGCGACTCCTGCACCTCGGCCCAGACGCGGTCCTGGTCCTCCGGGCGCGCCACGTCGCGCACCAGCTTCTCCAGTTCGGTGCGCGCCTGTTCGAGCGGCGTGTTGTCGGCGGATTGCGTGGCCGCGGCGGCGCGCCACTGGGTGTCGTAGCAGCGGAAAGCCACCCAGCGTGCGTCGCTGGCGGCGAGGTTCGACATCAGCAGGGCGCGCGCATACAACTCGTGCGCCTTGCTGAAGGATTTTTCCGCGTAAAACTTTTCGGCCTCAGCCTTGAGCGAGGCGAAATCAGCGGGTGGTTCCGCGGCCAGCGCGGTCAGGGCGAGGAGACAACCCAGCGAGAGCAGGAAGCGCATAATTGGAGTGTGGCTCATTGGTTCACGGCGGGGGCAACGGGTGATGGTGCGGGGGCGGGCAGCGTGACGCAAATTTCTCCCATGACGACTGTTGGTTTGATCATGCCCAGTTTTAGCTTCACCTCATAAATCCAGCCATCGATTTTTTGCCGGAACGGACTGACCGGTCCGCCTTCACGCCGCCCCACACCGACGGCCGCCAAGGTGCCCAACAGCAACACGGTCGTCAGACCAGCCGCCAAGCTCCCCGCCCGCCGGCGCCACCGCCCCACCGGACAATCCCGGGTCAAAATGCGCCCGTCGGCCCGCCGGTGCAGGCGCGCGCAAAGCGAACCTTCCGGGCGGCGAATGAGCGCTCCGGCCTCCGCGCCGGTCAGCGCCGAAAGGTCATAGACATATTTGCGGCATTGGTCGCAAAACCGCACGCGGTCATCACCATGCATGGTTTCCCAGCGGGCCCGGCAAGGCGACGCCACCCGCACCTGATCGAGGAAAGGCTTCGTTTCCATGTTGTCCTCGGCATTTGACGGTGATTGCCGTCAAATGCTCCCACGCAGCGCACGGCTACAAATACTTTTCCGCCCAGTCTGGCGTGCAGGGCCGGCCGGCCAGGAAATCCTGGAACCACGGCTCCGGCACGGCGTGGAAGTTCCAATTCCGCAGGAGCCAGTTGAATCGCAGGGATTCGGCGTGCAACGCATGGCACGACAGCAACAGCCGGTTGCGCTGCTCCACCGTGAGCCGGCGGTGCACGAAATCCAGATAAAGCTGCGGATCGCCGCCATAGAGCTTGTCGCCCACAATCGGATGGCCAAGGTGAGCCAGATGAATGCGGATCTGGTGCTTGCGACCGCTGTGGGGCTGAACCCGCAACAACGTAAACGGCGCTCCATTCCCGGAAGGTTCCGTGGCCCCGGAAACCGGCCGGGTGAACCGTTGTTCGACCCGGAAATCCGTGCGGGCCGCGGCGCCGTCGGACCGGACGCGATCCTTGATGGACACCTCGGCCTGTTCATCACGCCCGAGAGGTTCCGCGCAGGTGCCGGACTCCGCGGCGACGTGGCCGTGCACGATGGCGAGATATTCCTTGGTCACCTCGCGTTCGGCAAAGAGCTGCTTGAGCTTGCCAACGCGCTGGTCGCCCTTCACCACCAGCACGACGCCGCTGGTCTCGCGATCCAGCCGGTTGACAAGATGCACGGGCGCGCCTTCGCCCACGTGCAGGCGCACACGGCTGATGAGGCTGGAATAGGCATCGCCCTTGGTGGGATGACAGACGAGGCCCGCCGGCTTGTTGATGGCCAGCAGTTCCGCGTCCTCGTAAATCACCTCGAACAATGCGCGCATGCGGGCGCCAGCGTAACGCCGGACGGCACGGGAACAAAGCCCGCCGTCATTCGGCAAACTCGGCACAGCCGATCGCAGGCAGCCGGTCCGCGGGCAGACGCACGCCGAAGAAATCGCGCCCGCCGGCCGCGGACAGTTTTTCACCTCGCATGAACGCGGGCAACGCGGTCAGCCGGTAACCGCCCAGCGAGGCGAAACCGTCTCCGCCCGCTCCGGGCTTGAGCAGGGGCGGCCGGTTGGTCACCGCCTGCGCGTCCGGCGGACGGTCCACGTGCGCCCCGAAGTAAAGGTTGTGCTCAAACACCGTGTCGCGGCTCTGGCCGGGTTGATAGGTCACCCGGCCGTCCACGTAGAACAGGTTGTTGACGAAGCGGGTGTTCACCGCGTTGCCGCCGTCCCATTCAGTGAACAGCACCAGCGGCAGATCCTGGTTCGGCCCCACGTAAATGGTGTTGTGGCAGATCAACGTGTCCTGGACGCCGCTGATGTGAAAGATCCGCGCCGAGTTGCGGCCGTCGTTCTGGCTGAGGTTGTAGCGCACGATGGTGCCTTCGTTGTAGGAATGGCCGGGCGCGCAAATCAGCATGAACCCGCCGTCGTTGTCGTGGCTGTAGTTGAATTGAAAGACGGACCGGCGGCAGCGGTAATCCGAATCGAACCCCTGGCCGTCCTTCGTGCCCTTCATGCCGGAGACTTCGTTGAATTGAATCAAGGTGTCATCGCAGTCAAACGGCCAGATGCCGGCGGCGTAATCATCACAGCGCGTGCGCCCGCCCCGAAGCACGTTGTGTTCGATCAGCCCGCCGTTGCTGCCCCAAAGCTTGATGCCGTCCCCGCCGATGTCCTCGAGCAGATTGCCGCGAATGACGACGCCCACGCTGCGGGTGCGGCTGCCGCTCCGCTGGCAGATGCCGTTCCGGTCGGTGCGCACGACGTGGCAATTTTCAATGCGCAGATCGTCGAAGAAGCCGCCGCGGCGGGTTTCAAAGAAAATACCGCAGCCTTCCTGCTCCTTGCGCAGGTCGCCATTCACGTCGTGGACGTAGAGATTGCGCAGGTAAACATGGCGCCGGGCACCCGCGCCGTCCGCGACGATCCGAACGCCGGTGCGACCGGGCTCGCGTTGCTCGCCGAGATTGGTGATTTCCAGTTGTTCCACCTCCCAAAACTCCACGTTGCGCAGGAGCAGCGTGTCGGGCACCCGCCCTTCCCCATCGAGGCGCGGCCGGTCGCCGGAACCATACGCGCCCAGCCGAATCGGCCGCGGCCGGCCGTCGATTTCGTCACCGGAGCCCCGCGGCGCCAGCTGCCCGGCGTAACGCGTGCCGGCCTTGAACCGGAGCGTGTCCCCGGGCTGAAAGACCTGCGCGTTCACCCGCGCCAGACTGCGCCACGCGGTTTCCGGAGTGGTGCCGGCGGACTGGTCATTGCCCTGGTCCGCGTCCACGAAGTAATCCGTCGCTCCGGCCCGGGCCAGCAGCAGCGCCAGGCCGATGACCGCGAAAAATTCAGCTCGAATCATATCCGCCAAGGAGAGGACAAACCGGGCCGGCTTCAAAGCGCGAAATCGGGTCCGCGGCGAAAAACAATCTCACTCGCTCATTCTGCGTCCGACGGCATGTCATCAAAACACATGATGGCGGCCGGATGCGAATCCGGTCATGATCCGCCTGACGCCCAATGCGCACGAAACTGTTTACCCTGTTGCTCCTGCTGGCGAGCGTGGTCCTGACGCCGGCCCAACCGCAACCGCCCGACGTCTCCGCGCAAAGCCGGGAGCTTGGACCCGGCGTGAACATTCTCGGCTACGACCGCATCTGGCAGGACCGCGCGCAGGGTCGTTTTCAACCCAAATACTTTCGGCTGCTCAAGGTGGCCGGCTTCCAGCACGTGCGCCTGAACCTGTTTCCCTTCCGGCAAATGGAGGCGACCAATCACTGGGCCATTCAACCGGTGTGGTTCGAGACACTGGACTGGGTGCTGCAACTGGCGCGGGAGCAGCAGCTCAAGGTCATTCTGGACCTGCATGAATTCACGGTCATCGGCGAAGACCCGGCCGCGCACAAGGAACAATTCCTCGCGTTCTGGCGGCAACTGGCGGCACATTGCCAGGACGCGCCGCCGGATGTCCTCTTCGAGGTGTTGAACGAGCCCTCCAAGAAACTCACACCGGAACTTTGGAACACCTACTTCCGCGAGGCGCTCGCCATCATTCGCGAAAAAAACCCCACCCGCACAGTCGTGGTCGGACCCGGCTCCTGGAATTCACTGGATCACCTGGCCGAACTGGACCTGCCGGCGGACAATCATCTGCTGGTCACGATCCACTATTACCAGCCCTTCAGCTTCACCCACCAGGGCGCCAGCTGGGCCGGAATGACCAACCAAACCGAGGTGGCATGGAATGGCACGGACGCCGAGCGCGCGGCCATCGACCGTGACTTTGCCAAGGCAGACGCATGGGCCAAAGCCCATCATCGGCCCCTCTACCTGGGCGAATTCGGCGCCTACGACCGCGCGCCGATGGCTTCCCGGGTGCGGTATCTCGACGCCGTGGCGCGCGCGGCCGAAGCCCGGGGCTGGAGCTGGTGTTACTGGCAATTCGCGCGGGATTTCTACGTTTACGACACGCAACGGGACGCCTGGGTGGAACCGATTCTGCACGCTCTGATGCCGGCAAAAAAGGCCAAGTAAGCGCCATTTACACCCGCGATAAGGTTCTTGTAACCTGCGGTGTCGGGCAACCGTCCACTGAATCGGTTGCAACCAAAGAATCAAACCATGCAAAAAAACAAACTGGTCTTCCCGCTCATTGCCGTGAGCCTCGCGCTCATGTGCGGCGCCAGCCGGGCCGATGAAGAAACCGCCGCCAAGCCGGCGCCCAAGAAAGTCGAACTGCCGCCCGCCGCGACCAAACCAGGCGTGACGTTCGCCAACGACATCAAACCCCTGTTCGACGCCTCCTGCGTCCGCTGTCACAGCGGCCCGCGCGCCAAGGGCAAACTGCACCTTGATACGTTGGAGGGCGTGTTGAAGGGCAGCGAAGACGGCCCGGTGCTCACCGCAGGCAACAGCGCCAAGAGCAAAATTGTTTTCGCCGTGGCGCGGGTGAATCCCAAAACCGCCATGCCGCCGGAGCCGCGCAAAGGCCGCCCCGGAGCGGGTGGCCCCGCCATACATGACGGCCCGCCCGGTGCCCAAAACGGCGGTGAACATGCCCAAGCCCAACGTCCGGGCGGCCCCGGCCCGCACCCGCAAGGTCCGCCGCCCAAGCCGCTGACCCCGGAACAGGTCGGCCTGGTTCGCGCCTGGATTGATCAAGGCGCCAAGTAAGCCGGAGGTCTGCTTTCCACGGGCGCGCCCGCCAGCCGGGTGCGCCCGTTTTGTTTTCGGCTGCGTGGACAAAACCGCGCGAACGCCGGTGGAAAGACTTCAAACCGTCGCGGCCCGGACCCGTTCCAAAATCACCTCGGCAATGCCCGGCTCACTGCCGACACCGCGCGTGTAGAAAATTGTCTTTTCGGCCCGTTGCAGCGGATTTCGCCACGGCCATTGGCCCGCCTTGAGCCGCGCCTGCACGACCTCCTCGCGTTCGCCCAGCAGCACCGGAATGTCCTCGCAAACGTGCAGCCCGTCGCTCATGAAAAACGGGACGACCACAATGTTCGGCGCCGAAACGAACCGGGGAATGTCGGCAATGCGCGGTTCCTCTTCCAGAAAAGCCGGATGCACCTCGGCGAACAGATGACGCGCGGCGATGCGCTCCACCTGACGTTCAACCGACTTGCGGGAATCGGGATTGAGCGGCGTGCCGTGGCCGGCGATGACCAGGGCCGTGGTGGACCGGGCGACGGGGCTCGTTCCGTCCGCCTCCGCCAATGCCCGCTGCGCGCGCGCCAGGATGACCTCTGTCATCAGCGGATGCGTGCCCACGGGATCGCAGTAAAAAAGCGTTTGTTCGCCGCGCCGCACCCGGGCCGGCATGATGTCCTGCGCTCCCGCCGGCAGGCCGAGTTCGCAGGGAATGGCCTGCCGCGTGAAATAGCCTTCGCTCACGAAGAGCGGCACCGCGAACACGCGCGGGGTGCGAATGCCGGCCAGCACCGGGCCGATGCGCGGTTCGATCTTGAAGAACGCTTCGCGCACCTCCGCAAACAGGCCGCGGCGGCGCAGCTCGGCCGCGTGCTGATACACCGTCGCCCCCGAATCACCGTTCACGGTCGAACCATGGCCGATGAGCAGCAGCGTGGCGTCGGAGAAAGACACGGTTTGAGGGGGTTGAGGCGATACAAAGTCACGGTGAAACGGCCAAATCAGTTGAAAGGGTTCACTGAGTGAAACGTCGCTGGAAAGGCTCGATCACTCGTTCACCATTTCGCTGATCCTCAAATTCAACCACGCCCTCAGCACCGTTCCGGCAGATGCAATTCGGCGAACAACACCCGGGCGCACCAGTCGCCGAAGCGCTCACCGTTCTGGCGTTCCGCTTTGAAACGCACGAGCAGCGGCCGCAATTCGTCCAGCACGGTGGCGTAAGGCACGTTGTCCTTGTAAAGCCGGTTCATGCGCGTGCTCGGTTCGTTGCCGCCAAGTAAAAGCTGATACTTGTTCGGCGCGCGGCCCACGAGCGCGATCTCGGCCGTGTAAGGTCGGGCGCACCCGTTCGGGCAACCGGTGATGCGGATGATCAATTCCTGCTCCGGCAGGCCGATCTCCGCGAGCAAGGCATCCACCTTGGCCACAAACTCAGGCATGATGCGCTCGGATTCGGCGAGCGCGAGACCGCACGTGGGCAAGGCCACGCAGGACATCGAAGCCAGTTGGGTGGGCGTGCCCTGCCGAACCACGTTGACGCCGTGCCGTGTCAAAATCGCGTCCACCGCGGCGCGCTGCGCATCGTCGAGCCCCACGAGAATGACGTTCTCGTTGGGCGTGAAGCGAAACTCCGGTTTCACCTGCTCGGCTATTTCGCGCAGGGCCGTTTTCATCCGGGGCCCGTGGGCGTCGGTGATGCGTCCGTCCTGCACGAACAGGCCGAGGAACCATTTGCCATCGTGCGCCCGGTGCCAGCCGTAGGCGTCGCCCTGGCGTTCGAATTTGAACGGCCGGGCCGGGCCCAGCTTGAAACCAATGCGCTGCTCCAGTTCGTTGCGGAACCAGTCCACGCCGTGGTCCTCCAGGACGTATTTCAACCGCGCATGCTTGCGGTCAACGCGGCCGCCGAAGTCACGGTGAATCGTCACCACTCCATGCGCCACCGGCACCACCTGTTCCGGCGTCAGGAAGCCGATGACGTCCGCCAGGCGCGGAAACGTGGCGGGGTTGTTGTGGCTGCGCCCCATGCCGCCGCCGGCCGTGAGGTTGTAGCCTGCCAGCCGGCCGTTTTCCTCAATGGCGATGAACCCGCAGCAGTTCGCCAAAATGTCCGTGTCGTTCAACGGCGGAATCACGAAGCCGAACTTGAATTTGCGGGGCAGATACGTTTTGCCGTAAAGCGGATCGTTGACATCCGCCTGCGCGTTGACGCGCTCGAGGTTCAACTGCTCGCCATCCACCCAGATTTCGTGGTAGGCGCTCGTCCGCGGCAGGATGGAATCGGAAAGCCGCTTCGCGTCCGCCAGCACGCGCGAGCCCAGGCCGTTGGTGAAGGGCGTGGGCGGCGCGGTGACGTTGCGGACGACGTCGCCGCAGGCCGCGATGGTGGAAACCAGGGCCTGGTTCAAATCATGAATGACGGCGCGCAGATTGCCCTTCACGACGTGATGGAATTGAATCCCCTGCCGCGTCGTGATGCGGAGGGTGTTGTTGCCGTAGTCGCGCGCCAGCCGGTCAAACACCAGGTATTGCGCCGCCGTCGCCACGCCGCCGGGGCAGCGCGTGCGGATCATCATGATGTATTTCTTGCCGGTCTTGCGCAGGTCGCGGTCGTCCTGCTGGTAAACGCCATGGAACTTGAGGAACTGGTTGTCGTCCTCGCTGAAATGGTCCGCGGCAGGATCGGCGAGCGTCGCGGCAATGGTGCCGGCCAGCGACGGGCAGGACCGCTTCAAATCTTCGTTCCGCGAAAGCTTGGTGGTGGTTTCGTTCATGATTCGTGATCTCCAATTTACACCGCGCAGCCCAACACGCCGGCGTCAGATGGTAAACTCCTCGCTTTCCACGAGGTAAGGCTGCAGGGGCGCCTCCAGCATGCCCGCGCCCAGCGTGTGGTTGGTGCCGGGCTCGATCAAAATGAACGAGCCGGTCAGCCGGTTGTGGCGGTAACCGTCGAACACCAGCGGGCGCGCGGTTTTCAGGCGGATGTCGCCAATGTCATTGAGCCCGAGTTCGGCCGGCTGCGGCTGGGATTCAAAATTGGTGATGTCCACGCGGCTGGTGATGCCCGTGACCATTGCCTGCACCGTCTGCGTCCCGTGCTTGAGCCAGTATTTGCGCCCGGCCTGCAGGGGCTTGGGATTCATCCAGCAGATGCGGGCCTGCGCGTCCGTGCTGACGCCGGGCAGATTGTCGAGTCCCACGATGACGTCGCCCCGGCTGACATCGAGGTCGTGCTCAAGCTGGAGCGTCACGCTTTGCGGACAGAACGCCTCGGCCACCGTGCCGTCGTAGGTCCAGATTTCCTTGATCCGCGAGCGGTGACCGCCGGGCAGCACCGTCACTTCGTCGCCCACGCGCACGATGCCGCCCGCGATCTGGCCGCTGAGGCCGCGAAAATCATGCAGCTTCGGGTCCGTCGGATCGTGGGGCCGGTTCACCCACTGCACCGGAAAGCGGAAGCCGGCCATGGACCAGTCGCTCGCGATGTGGACGGTTTCCAGGTGACCGAGCAGCGGCGGCCCGGCAAACCACGGCGTGTGTTTGGAGCTTTCAACCACGTTGTCACCGTGCAGCGCGCTCAACGGGATGAACTTCACGTCGCGCAACACGTCGAGCCGCGGCAGAAAGGATTCGATTTCCTCGCGGATTTCGAGAAAACGGTCTTCGCTCCAATCCACCAGGTCCATCTTGTTCACCGCAAACACGACGTGCGGAATGCCCAGCATCGCCGCGAGGAAAGTGTGCCGGCGCGTTTGTTCAATCACGCCCTGCCGCGCATCCACCAGCACGACCGACAGGTTCGCCGTCGAGGCGCCCGTGACCATGTTGCGCGTGTATTGCACGTGCCCCGGCGTGTCGGCCACGATGAATTTGCGGCGCGGCGTGGCGAAGTAACGGTAGGCCACGTCAATCGTGATGCCCTGCTCGCGCTCGGCGCGCAGGCCGTCGGTCAGGTTGGCCAGGTTGATCTGGCCGCCGCCCGTGATGTCCGCGGAGCGCTCCAGCGCCTCGATCTGGTCCTCCATCAAACTCTTGGAGTCGTAAAGCAGCCGGCCGATCAACGTGGACTTGCCGTCGTCCACGGAACCGCAGGTGTTGAAGCGGAGAATTTCAACGGTGAGATGAGTCTGAGCTGTCATGGAAAAGCTGGCGTTGCTTGGACATTGGCCAACAGTGTGGCCTCAAAAATACCCTTGTTTCTTGCGGTCTTCCATGGCCGCCTCGCTCGCCTTGTCGTCGGCGCGGGAGCCGCGTTCGGTGACGCGCGCCGCGGCGATTTCCGCGATGATGTCGTCCACGGAATCCGCCGGGCTTTCCACCATGCCGGTGCTGATGATGTCGCCAATGGTGCGGACCCGGACGACCATTTTCTTCACTTCCTCCCTGGGCTTGGGCGGCAGCAGATTCGTCACCGGCAGCCATTGGCCATTGCGTCGGATGCATTGACGCTGGTGGCTGAAATAGATGGTGGGCACCTCGAGCTTTTCCTTCCGGATGTATTCCCACACGTCCATCTCGGTCCAGTTCGAGAGCGGGAAGACCCGCATGTGTTCGCCCTGGTTGACCCGGGCGTTGTAGAGATTCCAAATCTCCGGCCGCTGATTCTTGGGATCCCACTGGCCGAAGGCATCGCGGAAGCTGAAAAAACGCTCCTTGGCCCGGGCCTTCTCCTCATCGCGCCGCGCCCCGCCAATCGCGCAGTCAAACCGGAACTCTTCGATGGCCGCGAGCAGCGTGGGGATTTGCAGCCGGTTGCGGCTGATTTCGCCCGGCGTCGGCACGGCAATGCCCGACTGAATGGCGTCCTCCACCTTGCGGACAATCAGCTTGGCGCCCAGTTGCGCCGCGCGGCGGTCACGGAATTCGTTCAGTTCGGGGAAGTGATGGCCGGTGTCCACGTTCAACAACGGCATCGGGAAATCCGCCGGCCGGAACGCTTTTTCGGCCAGCCGCAGCAGGCAGATGGAATCCTTGCCGCCGGAGAACAACAGCGCCGGGCGTTCAAATTCCGCCGCCACCTCGCGCATGATGTGGATGGCTTCGGTTTCCAGATACTGCAGATGATCCAGGTGATATGAGCTCATGTGTTAACCGCAGATGCACACGGATAAACGCGCATCCGAACCGCGGCGCCGGCCACGTCCGAACGCATCATCCATCGTAATCAGATGCCGGCGCCGTCGGAAACAGCCTTGCCGCCCCATGCCGCATGGAGGCCGCACTCGCGCTTCTCATCGGCTTTCGCGGGGTCAAAATAGTCCCATTCGTTGGGGAGATCGTGCTGCCGCAAATACGCCTCCATCTCCGCGTCGCTCCAGTAAAACACAGGGCTGACTTTGAGCGAGCCGAAATTGGCATCGGCGCTGACGAGGTCCAAGCCGGCCCGGTTCGGGTTTTGCACCTTGCGCAAGGCCGTCAACCAGACCGTGGGCGCCAGTTCCCGCATGCCGCGCTGGAAAGGTTCCAGCTTCATCACCGTGCTGAACGCCTTGATCCTTTCCTCGTTCTCGGGCGTTGGCTCGGGCATCCCGCCGTAAACGGCGTCGTAATGCGCCGCGGTCAACTTCGGCAGGTAGGGCTTCAAATTCAGTTTCAGCCGGGCCTTCAACTGCTCGGCATGCCGGTAAGTCGCCGGCCGGTTGTAACCATGATCCACCCACAACACCGGAATGTCCGGCTGCACCTGCGTCACAAGATGCAAAATGACCGCCTCGTAGGGTCGAAAATTGGTCGAAACCAGGGCCCGGCCGCCGGCATGGGCGATGGCCCATTTGACCACGTCCAAGGCGCTTTGATCGCGCAGATCGGTGTTGAGCTGATTCAATTCTGATGGGGACAACTGACTCATAAATGCTTGCGTTAAATCGTATAATCGTCCTTGGGCTTGACCCGCCCGAAGGACAGCTTGTTCCAAATCCGTTCATGCACGTAGTAGAGCGCCACCTTCGTGAACAGTTCCACAAACCCAATGCTGAAGGCCATTTTGACCTGACCGGTCACCAAAAACGAAATGACAATCGTATCAACCGTGCCGGTTGCCCGCCACGAAATCGCCTTTACGATGCTCCGATGAGGTTTCTCAGTCATATCGCGCGCCTTGCATCAACCCACCCGCCCCTCGGGAGAGACGAAAAATGGCGGCCGATTGCCGCCAGTAACACGAACGCCCACAAATAACGACCTTTTACGTCGTTAATCTGCCAAACTCCCATTCGACGTCAAGCAGGATGATGCAAAGGGGCGTATCCGAGCCCATGAAAAACGAAAGGGCTGCGAAGCCCCGGTTTCCGGATCGGATTTGGGACCATCGCATTCCTAGGCACGCCTGGCTTGCATTTCTATCTGGTCGGCGCGGCCGTTCGCTCCGGATTAATTTGACGAGAATGTCGGCGCTCCCGAGGCCGTGTCCAGATACGCCGGATGCAAAAGGTCAGCAGTGGCTGCGATTCTGACCGGGGGGCAGCAGACTACATGTCACTAAATCGAGTAATCCTCGGGGAAGACCCGGATGTTACGGAGCTCAACAAATAGGGTTTCGCCCAGTTTGGGGCTGAATTCGCGGAACTGCTCCTTGCTCAGCTGCACCACAAAGGGTGAACCATTATCGAGCCTGACGAGTTCCAAATGCGCCACCGGACCGGCGGCATGCTGGCGGACAACCCGGGCAGCCAACTGGTGGCGCCCGCTCGGTTCGCGCGCCACATGGATGTCATGCGGACGCACAAAGGCAACCGTTTCGGTTTCGTTCACCTCGGTTCCCAGCGAGGTCGCCGCCGAACCTATGACCAACTGCCCATCGCGGCGACGCGCGCGAAAGAGATTCACGTTGCCCAAAAAATCATATACAAAAGGCGACGCTGGGCGATCGTAGACTTCGTCGGGTGTGCCCATCTGCTCGACGCGTCCTGCACGCAAGACCGCAACCCGGTCGGCAACTTCCAGCGCCTCCTCCTGATCGTGCGTGACAAAGAGGGTGGTGACGTGAATTTCATCATGCAACTGACGGAGCCAGCGGCGCAAATCCTTGCGCACCTTCGCGTCCAGCGCACCGAACGGCTCGTCCAACAATAGCACCTTTGGCTCGACGGCCAGGGCGCGGGCCAGTGAAACCCGCTGGCGCTGGCCGCCGGAAAGCTGCGACGGATACCGTCCTCCAAGCGGTTCGAGCTGGATGAGCTGAAGCAGCTTTTCAACGCGCGAGCGAATCTCGGCTTCGCTCGGACGCGTCTGGCGCGGGCGAACCCGCAGTCCGAAGGCGATGTTTTCAAACACCGTCATGTGCCGGAATAGCGCGTAGTGCTGGAAAGCGAAACCTGCCTTGCGTTCGCTCGCGGGAAGGTGCGTAACATCATTGCCGTCGAACAGCACCTGCGATTCTCCCGGATCGGGGAATTCTAAACCGGCAATCACACGCAGGAGCGTGGTCTTGCCGGAACCGGATGGGCCCAGCAAGGCGACCAGTTCGCCGGATTCCACTTTCAGGTTGACGTTGTCCAGCGCCGTGAAACTGCCAAAGCGTTTGGTGATGTTGCGAACTTCGATGCTCATGAAACTAGCTTTCAGCCGTGGTTTCCGCGGCGCTGCGCCACTCGACCCAGGTCTTGATGCCCAAGGTCACCAGCGCCAGCAGCGTCAGGAGCGACGCCACGGCGAACGCGGCCACGAAGTTGTATTCGTTGTAAAGAATCTCGATGTGCAACGGCATGGTGTTCGTTTCGCCGCGAATGTGGCCGGACACGACGGACACCGCACCGAACTCGCCCATCGCACGGGCATTGCAAAGGATCACGCCGTAAAGGAGGCCCCACTTCACGTTGGGCAGCGTCACGCGCCAGAACGTCTGCCAGCCCCCCGCGCCCAGCACCCGCGCAGCTTCCTCCTCGCTCTTGCCCTGCGCCTGCATCAACGGAATCAACTCGCGCGCCACAAAAGGGAAGGTCACGAAGATCGTTGCGAGCACGATGCCCGGCACCGCGAAAATGATCTGGATGTCATGCTCGATCAGCCACGGCCCGAGCAATCCCTGCGCGCCGAACATCACCACGTAAATCAACCCCGAAATGACCGGCGACACGGAAAAAGGGAGGTCAATCAGTGTGATGAGCAGTTGTTTGCCACGGAACTCAAACTTCGCAATCGCCCAAGCCGCGCACACGCCAAACACGCAGTTCAACGGCACCGAGATGCCCGCCGCCAGCAAAGTCAGCTTCACGGCGCTCAACGTGGTTTCATCCGCGAACGACCCGAAGTAGGCGCCGAAGCCCTTGGCCAGCGCCTGCGCAAACACCGCTGCCAGCGGGATGAACAGAAACAAACCGAGAAACACCAGCGCCCCCGCGATGAGCAGCCGGCGAATCCACGCCGGTTCGCTCGTGGCGCGCGGCGGCGCGCCCTCTCGCTTGCGTCCAAGTGACGAAATCACATTCATGCTCAGGCCAGATGATGATGGCGGCTGTTCCACCACTGAATCAGGTTGATCGTGAGCAGCAGGAGGAAGGACGCCAACAGCATCACCATTGCCAGCGCGATGGCGCCCGCGTAATCGTATTGCTCCAGTTTCGTCATAATGAGCAGTGGGACGATCTCTGTTTTCATCGGCATGTTGCCGGAGATGAAGACGACCGAGCCGTATTCGCCGAGGGCGCGGGCGAACGCCAGCGCGAAGCCCGTCAACAGCGGTGGAATCAGCGCGGGGAAGATGACGCGGCGAAACGTCTGCCAGCGGTTCGCCCCAAGACTGGCCGCCGCTTCCTCGACCTCCGTGTCAAAGTCCGCCAGCACCGGCTGCACCGTGCGAACCACAAACGGCAGTCCGATGAACGTCAGCGCCACCCAGACACCGACCGGCGTGAACGCAACCCGGATCCCGAGCGGCACCAGGAGTTTTCCGATCCACCCGTTCTGGGCATACACGGCCGTCAGCGCGATGCCCGCCACGGCGGTGGGCAGCGCGAAAGGCAGGTCCACGAGGGCATCCACGAGCCGTTTACCCCAAAAATCATATCGCACGAGCACCCAAGCCACGAGGAGTCCGAAAATGACATTCACCAAAGCCGCGGAAAGCGACGCCAGGAACGTCAGGCGATAGCTTGCCACCACCCGGGGCGCGGAAATGGCCGTCCAGAATTCCGCCCACGACATCGAAGTGGTCTTCCACATCGTGACCGCCAGCGGAATGAGCACGATCAGGCTCAGATAAAAGATCGTGAAGCCGAGCGTCAGTTTGAAGCCGGGCAACACACTCTTCTGGTGGAAGCGAAACATGATTATAGATTCGCAGCGTAAGCGATAAAGCGGCGGTATTCACGAAGCATCGTCTCCAATGCCACAACAAACGCCCGCTCCTGCAAATCCGGCGGGGCGTGTTGCGGCGTCTCAAATACGATCTCGAACGGGCGCGGGCGCAACAGCGGTGGCGCGCTCAACACGCCCGAATAGCCTTGTCGGCAAATCCCCTGCCGCGCGTCAAAGCCGTCAATGACCGGGTGTTGATTCACGGGCAGAATCGTTTCCGCCGCCTGCAACGCCGGACGCAGCAATTCCTCCGTGAACAGCGCGCCGCTGGTGAAGCCATACAGCCCATCGCTCGTGTCATCCGTGTGCAGCGCGATCAGACCATCGAAACGGTTGTCGGTCAGTTCCCGCTCCAGCAACCGCACCTCGGGTTCGGTCGAGCCGCGCCAGAATTCGCGGTTCAAATCCTTGCCCGACGCGGCGTGGCGGGTTCCGGCGACGAAGCCAGCGAGATTGCAGACGGGATAGATCGAAAGATAGTAGCCGCGCGCAATTTCTGGTTTGCGCTCCAGATGTTCCGCAAAGCGGACGAGGCCAAACGCGCTGGCGGGCTCGTCGCCGTGCAGCCCGCCAAACAGCCCGATGTGAATGGACGCGGCGCCGCCCGGTTCCCCCAAAAACAAGTAGCGCGGCAGCACCGCACCTTCGTCATCGCACCCGTTCAGTGGCAATGGACTCGCAATAAACGCCGGCAAGCGGGCGGCCAAGGCATCCAGCGGCGCGAGGATATCAGCCAAGGAGCGCCGGCAATTGCTCGCTGGCGCTTTGCTAGCGTCCATGAGGGAGGAACGGCTCATGGCTTGAAGATCTGGTCAAACGTCCCACCATCGGCAAAGTGGGTCTTCTGCGCGTTCTGCCAACCGCCGAACGCATCTTTCACCGTGATCAAGTCCACCTTGGGAAAGCGCTCCAGATCCGCCGGATCGGCGTATTCCGGCTTGAAGGGGCGGTAGTAGTGCTTCGCAATCAGCTTCTGCGCTTCCGGTGAGTAGAGGTGTTCGAGGTATGCCTGCGCGACCTCAAGATTGCCCTTCTTCTTCGCGTTTTTGTCCACCACCGTCACCGGTGGCTCGGCCAGGATGCTGATCGAAGGCACGATGATTTCAAACTCGCCCTTGCCCAGTTCGTTCAGCGCCAGAAACGCTTCGTTCTCCCAGGCCAGCAGCACGTCGCCGATGCCACGTTGGACGAATGTGGTGGTCGAGCCGCGCGCGCCCGAGTCCAGCACCGGCACGTTCTTGTAGAGCTTGGTCACGAATTCGCGCGCCTGGTCATCGCCGCCGTATTTCTTTTTCGCAAAGGCCCAGGCAGCCAGATAATTCCAGCGCGCCCCGCCAGAGGTCTTGGGATTCGGGGTGATGACCGACACGCCCGGTTTCACGAGGTCATCCCAATCTTTGATGCCTTTGGGATTGCCCTTGCGCACCAGAAACACGATGGTCGAGGTGTAGGGCGCGCTGTTGTGGGGCAGCCGCTCCTGCCAGTTCTTCGGCAGCTTTCCCGTGCGTTCCGCAATGGCGTCAATGTCGTAGGCCAGCGCCAGCGTGACCACATCCGCCGGAAGACCGTCAATCACCGCGCGGGCCTGCTTGCCCGCCCCGCCGTGGGATTGCTGAACGGTGACTTCGTCGCCCGTCTTTTGCTTCCAATACTCAGCGAACAACTTGTTGTATTCCTGATACAGTTCGCGCGTCGGGTCGTAGGAGACATTGAGGAGTTTGTATTCTTTCGCAACTGCGGGAAGCGTGACGGCTGCGGCCAGTGCGAATCCAAGGAGAGTTTTCAGTTTCATGACCGTTATCCTTTCGTTTTGAATGCTTGTCTATGGTTCTTCCGCCCCGGCACATTAGAAGCGGAATTGCACGCGTGTGATGATGGCGTGCTCGTCCCGCAGGGATGCGCCGCTGAATTCCGTCCAGTTGTAATCCGCCGAAAACCGGACCTGCGGATTGAGATACCAGTTGATCCCGCCGCCGTAGCTGCGCGCGCGCGAAGGCGATGTCGCCGCGCTGGCGAAGGTGGGAAACGCGCCGTTGTCCACATCCAGTTCAGTGGCACGTGCGACAACCTGCCAGGCGCCCCAGCCTTTCTTGTCTCCGAAACCGACCGGCCGGGCCGGCTTCACGCCACGAAAGGTGGATTCCTCGCCGGTGAGCACATAGGAGGCCGTCACCTGCCACGCGGTGTTCTCGATCGAGTCCGAAACCGCGCCATTGCGCAGTTCTTGTGATGACACAACGTATTCCGCGAGCAGGCCGAACGGGCCGTTGTAATAATAGAGCTGCGGCGCCACTCGCCAGACGGTTCCATCGTTAACCGTCCCCGAGTTCCATCGGAAGAACGTTTGTTGCCCCACGGTGCGGTAGCCCGACGGGGTGCCTTCCGAATCGCCGTAGGTCCCAGCGATGCCCAAACCGAGCCCTTTCAACGCATCGTTGTCGCTGGTGGCAAACGGCGTGACGAAGAGTCGCGCTGCGACGGTCTTCTCGTCGTCCGTGTCCGTGACCGTGCTGCCGCCATCCGTGGTGCCGTCGAACACTCCAACGTAATAGTCGAGCTTCCGATCCAACACCTCCCCGTGCAACGCGAGCCCGATGTCACGGTTCGGCACAAGGCTGGTGGGATAGCCCATTTCATTAAACAGGTTGTTCTCCCGGGATTGGTAGCGTTCCAGGCCCACCGGCACCTTGACCTTGCCCGCGAGCACTTGGAATTCGGGTTTGATTTGCCAATTGAGCCATGCGTCGAGCAGCGTTGGCGTCGAGCCCGCAAAATCCGGCATGACCCGAAAATCAAACTTGTCGTAGAGCGTGCCGGTGAACTCGAGGCGCGCCCGTCGAATCAGGAACGTATCGTTGCCCGAGACGCCGCCATCGTCCGGGTAGAATCGTGCGTCCGCCTGCACCAGCGAACGCAGCCGCAGCTTGAAGGCGCCGTCGGCGCTTTCGAGCGCGAAGCCCTTCTCGCCCACGCTGAGAACGGGCGCGGGCTTGGCCTTGGCGGCGGCTTCCTGGTCGAGTTCCTGTTTGCGTTCGAGCACGCGCACTTTCTGGTCAAGTTGCTGGATTTGTTGTTTCAATCCCTCAATCGTGTCCGCGTCGTCCGCGGCGAATGAAGTTCCGATGACTTGCGTGCCCGCGAGCCCCGCAAGCAACCACTGGCTGAGTTTCATGTGTTGTTTGATTTTTCATTTTGCGCTCCTTCCAGTGGTCTGGTCAGTTGCTCTTGGGTTTCTCTGCTGAATGCCGCCGGTGTTCCGGTGGGCGAAAATCTCAATTCGGCGACCGCTCCAAGCGGACGCGCTCCGTCTTCTCAATTTGGACCACCTGCGAATCATGCACCACGATTTGCACCACGCCGAAGCGCAGCGACCCCACCTGACGGCGAACCAGCTCGAGCCAGGCGTCTCCCGCCCCGCTCGCTGCGGGCATCGGCTGCTTTTGCATTTCGTGCTTCATTTTAAATAACGAGTAATTCACTCGTCTTTCTGATGAATAAATTGGCGGCAATCATGCCGCCAAACAGGCCAAGTCGTTTAATAACGACTTGATGAGTCGTTAATTTATGAAGTGCGATGCCCAAGTCAACATCCGAGTGAAATTTATTTCCGCTCCAGAAGCGGCTTCAAATCCCTTCGCCCCCCACGAAACCGGGGGCGAACACTTCCTTGTTCTGGACCGGTGCTCCCTTGGCCACGGTTTCCAGGGTCGCGCCGTCCATCAGGTTTGTGGCGTAGTTCCGCACGTCAAGAAAGACGCGCCGAAAGCGGCAGACGGGCTCCTGCGTGCAGCGCTGGTAACCCGAGACGGAAACGCATTCGAGCGGCGCAATGATGCCATCGAAGTGCCGCACCACCTCACCCATCGTGATTTTCCCGGGCGCCTTTGCCAGCAGAATGCCGCCGCGCACCCCAGGCACGCTGTCCACCCAGCCCTGGCGCTTCAAATCGAGCACGATCTGTTCGAGGAAGCGCTTGGGCACGTCATTGCGGCGTGCGAGTTCGCGAATTGGAATGGGCCCGCGGCCGTAGTGTTCCACCAACGTGAACAGCGCCCGCAGGGCGTAATCAGTTTTTTTGGAGACACGCATGTCAACCTCCCGCCCGCAACGCGGCGTCAAAGCGTTGCCACAGTTCTTCGGGCTCCTCGAGCCCCACGGACACGCGGATCAAATCCCGCGGCACGCCACACGCCTCGGCCCACTCGAGCTCCGTGTAATGCGCCAGCAACGTGAACGGGCACGCGAGGGTGAACACCGTGCCCAAACTCGGCCCCTTGCACACGCGCAACGCATCAAAAATCCGCGGCGCCGTCGCGGCGGCGTTTTTCGGCAGAAAGGTCACGAGCGAACCCCAACCGCCCTGCGGCCGCCGCACCGCCTCGTAGGCCTCGCTGAATTCCCATTTGGGATACCACACGCGTTCGACGAGCGGATGCGCGCGCAGCTTTTCCGCGATGAACAGGCCGTTCGCATTGTGGCGGTGCATCCGGTGCGGAAACGTGCGCGCCTGCTCCGCCAGCACGGCGGCGTCGCCGCCCCAAAGGAGTTCCTCGTGCTGCGCCCGCACAATGGCTTTCAACTCCGCGTGCAGCGGTGAACGCGGATTGCAAATCAGGGCGCCCGCCATCACGTCGCACGTGCCCGCGACATATTTGGTCAGGCTCGTGGCGATCAGGTCGGCGTAACGCCCCAGATCCACGTTCACGGGCGACGCCACCACGTCGTCGGCAATCAGCGGAACGCCGTGCTGTTTCAAAATCGGCGAGATGCGTCGCACGTCCGCCGAACCGAGCAGCGGGTTGCCCGGAATTTCGCAGAACGCCGCGGCGACTTGCTCGCGCGACAAAATTTCGCGCAAGCCCGCCTCGATGTGGTCAAGGTCGTGCAATAAATGCGTGCCCGTGCCGAGCTTCTGTTGAAGCTTGAGCGTGTCCACATAGGGAAAGCCCATCTGCACGGTGCGCCAGTCGGGCCGGCGCTCGTTCACCGCGCGCAGCGCGGCATATTGCGCCGCCATGCCGGTCGGGGCGAGAAACACATCGTCCGGCTCGCAGTGGTAGAATTCCGCCAGGCGTTTGCGCAGCGATTCGCGCAGCGCGGCGGCATCCGCAATGTCGGCCCGCCCGGCCAGCGCGGCTTCCGCCTGGCGGCTGCAAACAATCAACCCGGTGTGCTGCCAGAAATCCTTCAGCGCCTGCGTCCCTTCATCCGTGGTGATGACTCCGAAGACCCCCTTGCCGAGCACCAGGTTGGCGGAAGTGCGCCCGGCGAACCGGACATACGCGGCGGCAATCTTGGCGACCTTGAGCGAAGGGAACGGCAGACACGGATGGCCTTGACCAATTTGTTTTGCCAGTTCGCGAACGAGCGGATGAAACACAAACCGCGGATAGCCGAGCTTGAGTTGATCGACAACTTCCGGCCGCTTTTCCTCGTAACCAACGACGTCCGACCAGCGCGGCAGCGCCATGGACACGGCGTGGATGGAGTCCGGCAACGGTAGTCCCACTTCCGCCCCCTGCCAGACGGGATCCTTGAGCAAATCGCGCGCATTCATCCGAGCATCACCTGCAACGTTTCCTCGATGTCGCGGCGCAAATCCACCACATCTTCTATGCCCACCGAAAGGCGCAACAGACCGTCGCCGATGCCAACCTTGTGCCGCACTTCACGAGGCACGGAGGCATGGGTCATCGTCGGCGGATGACAGATCAAGCTCTCCACGCCGCCGAGGCTTTCGGCGAGCGTGAAGTATTTCAGCTTGCGGCAAAACTCCAGCGCCTTCTCCGCCGAACAATCGAGTTCCGCGAGAAAAATGCCCGAGCCGGCCTTCATCTGCCGCTTCGCCAGCGCATGTTGCGGATGGCTTGGCAGAAAAGGATAACGCACGAGCTTCACGCCTTTGCGCTGCTCCATCCAGGCGGCGAGTTCGAGCGCGTTGGCCGAATGCCGCTCCATGCGCAGCGCGAGCGTGCGCTGGCCGCGCGCGGTGAGCCACGCATCGAAGGGCGACGGCTGGAGGCCGAGCGCCTTCTGCGCGAAAATCATCTTGTCCTGCCACGCCGGCTCATTGGTCGCGACGATGCCGCCGAGGCAGTCGCTGTGGCCGTTGGTGTATTTCGTGGTGGAGGAAAGCGAAAGCGTGGCGCCCAGTTCAACGGGGCGCTGGAGATATGGCGACGCAAAGGTGTTGTCCACCAGCACCGGCGCGCCGACTTCCCTTGCCACCGCACTGATGCCCGCAATGTCCACGATCTTGAGGAGCGGATTCGTCGGGCTCTCGAGCCAGACGAGCGCGGGCTTCACTTCGCGGATGGTGTTCCAATTCGCCTCGTCAGCCAGGTTCACGTAGCGCACTTGCACGCCAAACTTGGCGAAAACCTTGTCGAACAGCCGATACGTGCAGCCATAAACATTTTCCTCCGCAACCACCACGTCGCCGGACTTGAGCGTGGAAACCACCGCGGTGATGGCCGACACGCCGCTGGCAAAGCAGGTGGCGAACTGCGCACCTTCGAGCGACGCAGCGCTCTGCTGGAGCAGGCGGAAGTTCGGGTTGCCCGAGCGCGTGTAATCGAAGCCGCCCGGGTTGCCGCTCTCGAAGGTGGAGGTCAGGAACACCGGCGGCATCACCGCGCCCGTGCCCTCCGAGAAGCCGCAGCTCTCGTGGACGGCGCGCGTGGTGAAGCCCGATTGGGGGTCTGCACTCATGTCATTGAAACCGGAATAAAATGGACGCGGACAAAAATCCCCTCACCCGCCCTCGGGCACCCTCTCCCCATCGGATGGGGAGAGGGACGGGGTGAGGGGCCGGCCTATCACTTCGCAATCAGGTCTTCCACGCTGTCGCTCTCGACGCTCACATCCGCGAAAAGCCACGCGCTGAGGTAGCGTTCGGCGGACGACGGCACGATGGCGACGATCTGCTTGCCGGCATTTTCCGGCCGCTTGGCCACTTCGAGCGCCGCCCAAATCGCCGCGCCGCTGGAAATGCCGACCGGGATGCCGTCGAGCTGGTTCACTTCCTTGGAGATCGGGCCGGAGTCTTCCTCGTTCACCTTGATGATTTCATCAATGATCTTGGTGTTCAGCACCACCGGCACAAAGCCCGCGCCCAACCCCTGCAACTTGTGCGGTCCCGGCGCGCCGCCCGAGAGCACCGCCGACTTCGCGGGCTCCACGGCGATCACCTTGAAGCTCGGTTTCCGGGCCTTGATGACTTCGCCAACGCCCGTGATGGTGCCGCCCGTGCCCACGCCGGAAATCAAAATGTCCACCTTGCCGTCGGTGTCCTTCCAAATCTCCTCCGCGGTCGTCTGGCGATGAATTTCCGGGTTGGCTGGATTGGCGAACTGCTGCGGGATGATGCTGTTCGGAATCTGCGCATGCAGTTCCTCGGCCTTGGCGATGGCGCCCTTCATGCCTTTCGCGCCTTCGGTCAACACGAGCCGTGCGCCGAGAATCTTCAGCAGCTTGCGACGTTCGAGCGACATCGTCTCGGGCATGGTGAGGATGAGTTTCAGTCCACGTGCGGCGGCCACAAACGCCAAGGCGATGCCGGTGTTGCCGCTGGTGGGCTCAATCAACACCGCCCCGGGCTTGATTTTGCCTTCCCGTAACGCGGTATCAATCATGGACACTCCGATGCGGTCCTTGACGCTGGAAAGCGGGTTGAAGAATTCGAGCTTCAGGAGCACGTCGGCCACGGCGCCGTGTTTCTTGGCGGTGCGATTGAGGCGGACGAGCGGGGTGTTGCCGATGGTTTCCGTGATGTCATTGTAGATGCGTGCCATAGATGCTCTTTCGTTGTAGTGTTTGATTAACGACCCAAAACGTCGTCGTTTGGTTCAAAACAAAAGTTGAAGCTTTCGCCTCAACTTTTCCGTTCCGCCATCATCCCCGGAAATCGAAGACTGTCAAACGGGATTTTCGGCCGTCACTTGCTCAGCTTCCCCGTAAACCGCTTCAGCCGCACCATCGCTTCCTTGATGTTGTCCAGGCTGGTCGCATAGGCGCAACGGATGAAGCCTTCACCGCAATCGCCGAAGGCGGTGCCGGGGACGGCCGCCACCTTTTCCTCGTGCAGGAGCTTCAACGCAAAGTCCTTCGACTTGAGCCCGAACTTTGCCACGCTTGGAAACGCGTAGAACGCGCCAAGCGGTCGATGGCATTCGAGCCCCATGTCGGCGAAGGCGGACGCGATAAAATTTCGCCGCCGGCGATACTCGTCCGTCATGGTCGCCACATCCTTCGTGCGGGCGAGCGCTTCGACGGCGGCCTTCTGGGCGAGCGACGAGGCGCAGAGCATCGTGTATTGATGCACCTTCATCATCGCTTCGATCAATTCCGCCGGCCCCGCGGCGTAACCGAGCCGGTAGCCCGTCATGGCCCACGCCTTTGAAAAGCCGTGCAGGAAAATCGTGCGGTCCTTCATGCCGGGCAAACTCACGATGCTGACGTGCGGTGTGTCGTAAGTCAGTTCGGCGTAGATTTCGTCCGTAATGACAATGAGGTCGCGTTCACGCGCAAATGCCGCGATGTCCTCCAAGTCCTGCCGGCTCATGATCGCGCCGGTCGGGTTGTTGGGGAAATTCAGCATCAACAGCTTGGTCTTCGGCGTGCATTTCGCCTCCAACATCGCACGTGTCAGGCGGAAACCGTTCTCGGCACTCGTCTCCACCGCGAGTGGTGTGCCGCCCGCAAAGAGAATCGTCGCACGATACGAGACATAGCACGGCTCGTGGTAAAGCACTTCGTCGCCCGGATTGATGAGTGCGCGCAAGGCGAGATCGAGCGCCTCGCTGACACCGACCGTGACGAGGACTTCGTTGTCCGGGTTGTATTCCGCGCCGAAGTGCTTCGCGACGTATTTGGACAGCGCCCGGCGCAGTTCGATGTAGCCGAGGTTGCTGGAGTAATGCGTCGCGCCGCGTTCGAGCGCGAAGACGGTGGCTTCCCGGACATGCCAGGGCGTGTCGAAGTCGGGCTCGCCAATGCCCAGGCTGATCACGTCCTTCATCGTCGTGACGATGTCGAAGAAGTCGCGGATGCCGGAGCGCGGGATGTCGCGCACCACGGTGTTGATGCGATTACGGAGCGACACTGAGGCGTTCATCGGAGGTTTCCTGATGCATGAGCACGCCGAGCCGCTTGTAGGTCTTCAGCATGAAATGGGTGGAGGTGGACAGCACGCCTTCGAGCGGCGACAGCTTCTCGCTCACGAACGCCGCGACCTGGCGCAGGTTCTTGCCCTCGACGAACAACAACAAATCGTAGGCGCCGCTCATGAGATACGCAGAACGCACCTCGGGGAACTTGCTGATGCGGTCCGCGATGGTGTTAAACCCGCCTTCGCGCTGGGGCGTAACCCTCACTTCGATGACGGCGGTGACGGTGTCGAGGTCGAGCTTGTCCTCGTCGAGGATGGCCTGATAACCGCGAATGACACCCTGCTTCTCGTAGGCGGCGATGCGGGCGTTCACTTCGGCGGCGGGGAGGTTCAACATCCGCGCGATGTTCTCGCGCGATTCGAGCGCATTGGCTCCGAGAATTTTCAGCAGTTCATCCATAAAAGTCCTCAAGTGAGGGCGGCGAAACTAACGAGCGGGCGCGAACTTGGCGAGAAAGAACAGAGCAGCTTCGACGCGAATTAGCACGAATTCAAATGCGCTGAGCCGGACAGCGTGGGCGCGATTCGGAGTTCCCCTCCTTGGAGGGGTTAGGGGTGGGTTTGGCCACCGAGGTGCGTGCCGCACGAGCAAACGTTCATGCAGGAAGAATGGGATTTGCAGGATGCCTGCGAAGCCAAACCAAAAGCCCCAGCGGGGCGAAATGTGAATAGCCCGGGGCGAGGCCGCGAAGCGGACGCTGCCCCGGGTTTGCGTCCCCAAAAAAATTCCCTCCCCGCTCCATGTCCTTCGCTCGAGGGAGCGGGACTTGAGCTGCTTGGGATGCGGCGAAATGAATTTGCCAGCGGCAAAGGCCCGCAGGGCCGAACGAGCGGCGCGAGTGAGTCACTAGGTGTCCGCAGGCCGGATGAGGGTTGTCGGGCAAAGACACTTTAGTTGGGAGGGGAGAGGGTCAGGGTGAGGTGAGGGCGGCTTTAACAAATACCCACGCTTGCGCTGAACTCCGTTCTCCTTAATCTGCGGGCGCTAGATCAAACCAGAGACGACCAGAACATCATTTAACTAAAATTATTTTGCGCAGCTTCGGCTGCTGTCCGCATCGAAACCTAGGAAATTTCGCAACAGAGGACAGCGATCGTCGGGCGCCCCATTGGGGCGCACTGGCATCGCTCCTCTGTGGGCCCTCCTAGGTGCCTGATGCGGGGCGTGTTAGTGTCGCCCCCTTCTATTTCAGGCACCGGAGTTCCCACGGAGGACAGTTCCGTCAGACAGCACTGATTCGCGCGCGAGCGAATCCCTGTCTGCATGGCGAGTTCCATCGTTTCCAAGCAAAGAGTCTCCGACCACGGCGAGGTGTTGACCGGCACACGCGAGGTCAACGCCATGCTTGATTTGGTCAAGCAGGAGACGGAACGGATTGAATCCCGGTTTCTCGAACCCGCCTGCGGCAACGGCAATTTTCTCGCGGAGATTTTGGAGCGGAAGTTGCGCGTCGTTGAAGCCCGCTACGCCAGAAGCCAGTTGGACTACGAGCGCAAGGCGGTGCTGGCCGTTACCTCCATCTACGGCATAGACATTCTGGAGGACAACGTCATCCAATGTCGCGCCCGGCTTTTCGCCATCTTCGACGGGCGATACACCGCACGTTTCAAGAAGTCGGCCAGGGATGAATGTCGCGACGCGGTCAAATACATCCTTGAGCGGAACATTATTCACGGCGACGCACTGTCGCTGAGGATGGTTGGCCCGGCGAATTACCCGATCATCTTTTCCGAGTGGTCTGCGCCCTTCGACAACAGCCTGCTCAAGCGGCGGGACTACACGTTCTCTGAATTGCTTCAGGACGCTGAAGGTAAGCAGCCGAACCTGTTCATCACCGAAGAATACTCTGACTTGGGCCACCGGGCTTTCATCCCCAAGGAACTGACCAGCTACCCGCCCATCCACTTCCTCAAGGTGCGTGAACATGAGAAATAGCGGCTACAATCCCGATGTCCTGAGTTGCCTCGCGAACTTAAGCAGCGACGAAGTTTTTACACCGCCACAACTGGCCAATGACATCTTGGACCAGCTTCCGCCGGAACTTTGGTGCGACAAAAATACTCGCTTTCTGGATCCGTTTTGCAAATCAGGCGTGTTCCTGCGTGAGATCACCAAGCGGCTGCTCGTGGGATTGGAGAAGCAGATTCCGGATCAACAAAAGCGGCTCAATCACATTCTCCAGAATCAAGTTTTCGGCATCGCCATTACAGAATTGACCGCGCTGCTGTCCCGCCGCTCGGTCTACTGCTCCAAGACTGCAAACGGGAAGTATTCCGTTTGCGATTCGTTTGATGACAAGGCGGGCAACATCCGGTTCAAGCCCGGGGAACACACTTGGAATAACGGTCGTTGTGATTATTGCGGCGCCAGCAAAGACGCCTACGACCGCGGCGGTGAACTCGAAGTCCACGCTTACGAATTTATCCACACCGAAAAGCCGGAGAAGATTTTTGATATGAAATTTGATGTCGTGATTGGCAACCCGCCATACCAGTTAAGCGATGAAGGAGCAGGGGCAAGCGCGTCCCCAATTTACCATCTGTTTGTAGAGCAGGCGAAAAAACTTAATCCGCGTTTTTTGTCGATGATTATCCCGGCTCGCTGGTATGCCGGCGGCAAAGGCTTGGACGACTTTCGAGCAGCAATGCTCGCGGATAGACGAATTTCACGCTTGGTTGATTATCCAGTAGCATCTGATGTCTTTCCTGGGGTCAAACTAAATGGTGGAGTGTGCTATTTCCTATGGGAGCGCGACTGGGCTGGTGATTGCCAGATCACGACGAGGATGAGTGGGGCCGAGGATTCCATGGTGAGAAGCTTGGGGCAATTCGACATTTTCGTCCGCTTTAACAAGGGCATATCCATCCTTCAAAAGGTTTTAGCGAAAAATTATGCCAGTCTTAGCGAGCAGGTCTTGTCCAGAAAGCCATTTGGGCTGGATACACAGCAGCGGCCATCCAGCAAAGGTGATGTAACGCTCTATGCAAACAAGAGCGTTGGAAAAATTGACAAAGCTGCCATTCCTCAATCCAAGGAAATAATCGGGAAATGGAAGGTTCTGCTCTCAATGGCCTACGGCGAAGGCGGGGAAGCACGCGAATATCCCAGGATGATCATTGGCCGTCCAATCGTTGCGGCTCCCCCAAGCGCTTGCACTGAAACATACATAGTTGCCGGAGCGTATAGCTCGAGAATCGAAGCAGAAAACTTGGCCAGCTTTCTGAGAACGAAGTTCGTGCGCTTGCTGATCGCTCTTCGGAAGAATACTCAGCACATTACAAAAGACCGTTTCGCCTTCGTGCCTTCGCTCCCCATGACGAAGGAATGGACGGACAAAACTCTCTGGGCGCATTTCGGACTTGCGGAAGAGGAGGTTGCCTTCATTGAGTCCATCGTTCGTCCAATGGAGGTGGACGATGAATAATGAGTTTTTTCCACCGCGTCCCACATCGCGCCCCACCATCTACGCCTACGAGGACAGCAATCCTGAACTCAAGGGATTGTTAAAGGTCGGTTACACCACCAAGACAGCGCAAGAACGTGTCGCTGCTCAATACCCCACACTCCGGCCCGGAAGATTGCCGTATCGGATTCTGGTCGAGGAGCCGGCGATGCGTGGGGACGGCACCGTGTTCATGGACCATGACGTCCACCGCTATCTGCGGATGACAGGAATCAGGAACGAGGGCGGCGAGTGGTTCAAATGCACGCCGGCAGAGGTTGTAGCCGCCATCGTTGCCGTGCGGAACGGCATGTTGGATGGCGAGAATCGCAGCCTCGATTTCCAGATGCGGCCAGAGCAAGCCGATGCAGTTGAGAAAACCGCTGCCTTTTTCAAGCGCTCCAAAAAGGAAGACCCGAAAAAGACGCCGCACTTCCTCTGGAACGCGAAAATGCGGTTCGGCAAAACCTTCGCCGCGTATCAGCTCGCCAGGAAGATGGGCTGGCGCAGAATCCTCGTGCTGACCTTCAAGCCAGCCGTGCAAAGCGCCTGGGAGGAGGACTTGAAGTGCCACGTTGATTTCAAAGGCTGGCAATTCATTTCGCCGGGCGGTTTGTCATACGAAGACGCCGACAGGAAAAAGCCGTTCGTCTGCTTCGGCTCGTTCCAGGATTACCTCGGCAGAAACCCCAGCACCGGTGGCATCAAAACCAAGAACGAGTGGGTCCACGCGACGCATTGGGACTGCATCATCCTCGACGAGTATCACTACGGTGCCTGGCGGGAGAGCGCCAAAGATTTGTTCGAGGCGGAAGATGCGCGGGAACTGGAGTTCGCCGAGAGCAAGGACATGGAGAGGTTTGATGAGGCTGAGATGCCCATCACCACGAACGCCTACCTGTATCTTTCCGGCACTCCGTTCCGCGCCATCGCGTCCGGTGAATTCATTGAGGAGCAGATCTTCAACTGGACGTATTCGGACGAGCAGCGCGCCAAGCTGAATTGGAAGGGTGCGGACAATCCCTATGCCGCGCTGCCGCGCATGGTGCTGTTGACCTACCAATTGCCGGATGCGATTCGGGAGATCGCGTTGCAAGGCGAGTTCAACGAGTTCGACTTGAATGTCTTCTTCTCCGCCGAGGGCCTTGGAGGCGAAGCGAAGTTCAAATTCGCGAATGAAGTTCAGAAGTGGTTGGACCTGATTCGCGGCGCGTTCATGGCAACGACCGTGGATAATCTGAAGCTTGGCGCGCAAAAGCCGCCGATGCCTTTTTCCGACGCGCGCCTGCTGAACATCCTGTCACACACGCTCTGGTTCCTGCCGAGCGTCGCTTCGTGCCATGCGATGCGCAATCTGCTCACGAAACGGCAAAACAAATTTTACCACGATTACAAAGTCGTCGTTGCCGCCGGCAGCGCGGCGGGAATTGGCGTTGACGCACTTCCGCCGGTGCTGGAGGCGATGGATGAGCCGCTGAACTCAAAGACCATAACGCTCTCGTGCGGCAAGTTGACGACGGGTGTAACCGTCCGACCGTGGACGGGAATCCTGATGCTGCGCAACTCGTCCAGCCCCGAGACATATTTCCAGGCCGCGTTCCGCGTTCAGTCGCCGTGGACGGTCAAGAATTCCGACGGCCAGTCGCCCAACGAGGAACAAATCATCAAAGAGGAATGTTACGTCTTCGACTTTGCGCCGGATCGAGCGTTGCGCCAAATCGCTGATTACGGTTGCCGGTTGAACGTGAACGAATCCAACCCGGAAAAGAAGGTTGAGGAGTTCATCCGGTTTCTGCCGGTGCTCGCCTACGACGGCAGTTCCATGAAGCAGATAGACGCGGCGGGCATCCTGGACATGGCCATGAGCGGCACGACAGCGACGCTGCTCGCGCGCCGGTGGGAAAGTGCATTACTGGTGAACGTTGATAACGAAACGCTCCAACGCTTGATGAGCAACAAGGCCGCGATGGATGCGCTCATGAGCATCGAGGGGTTCCGCGCGTTGAATCAGGACATCGAGACCATCATCAACAAGTCAGAGGCAGTGAAAAAAGCCCGGCGTGAAGCGAATGACGAAGAGTTGACGCCGAAGCAGAAAAAGGAACTGACGGAGGCGGAGAAAGAATACAAGAGCAAGCGGAAGCAGATTCAGGAAAAACTCATCAAGTTCGCCACGCGCGTGCCGGTGTTTATGTATTTGACCGATTACCGTGAGCGATGCCTGAAAGATGTTATCACGCAGCTTGAGCCCGGCTTGTTCAAGAAGGTGACGGCGCTGTCGATCAAAGATTTTGAATTGCTGGTCAGTCTCGGTGTGTTCAATAGCGCGCTGATGAACGACGCCGTTTACAAATTTAAGCGATACGAAGATGCGAGCCTGAGCTACACGGGAATCAACAAGCATGGCGAAAACGATGTCGGCCTCTTCGATACCGTAATTACCGCCAAGGAATTTGGGGCCGCTGTTGTCAATCAGTCTGCGGTTTAAATGTTCTCTCATCCGATTCTCCCGTTGGGAACCTCACCCTGACCCTCTCCCCTCCATCCGATGGAGCGGAGAGGGAATATTTTTGGGGGACATTGAATCCTGGAGCTGCGCTCGGTCCGTGCCGGACGGGCAACTTCGCTTACCCCGGGCTATTCACATTTCGCCCCGTCGGGGCTTCAGTTTGGATTCGCGGAAATTCGCGCAATTCGTGTCGCACTTCGGTGCCTCTGCGTCTCTGTGGCTAACCCACCCCCAGCCCCTCCAAGGAGGGGAACTCGTGTTGTCGCCCCGCACCTCTCACTCACGCCAGCTTCAATCACACAAACAGGATCTTCGTCGTCGTGGCGCTGTCGTCCCAACCGCGCGTCGGCTCGGGCGTCAGGGAGCTGATGTCCTTGATCGAGAGTTGACGGCCGCGCGTCTTCGGGCCTTTGACCTCGATCTCGTTCGGGTCGCAGGTCTGCTGGTTGATCTTCTGGTGCGGGGCCGGCTTGTAGCGGATGTAGAGAATCTTCGGCGTGTCGGGCGCGAAATACAGGATGCGCGATTTCTCCGGAATGCACGCATAGGCCTTGTTCAGAATCGTGCCGCCGAAGGTGAAGCGCTTCAGGTAGCTTGCCTGCCGGTCGGTATAGGCGCAGGTAAAGACACGATCGCGATCCGGCAAGCCGGAGTAGAACAGCTCGGGGCCAACGAACAGCTTCTCCGGCAGTTCGGTGACCTTGTAGGTTCCGTCCTTGAACACGAGCAGCACCTTGTCGAACTTGGTGCACTCCAGCTTGAACTCGTCGCCGTTCACCTTGTAGCCCACGTAGCCGCTCTGGCGGTCGTAGCTGACCTTGAACGCCTTCGCCGCCACGGCCTTCACGTCCACCGCCTCGTGCCGGGCGGACTTGGTGGTGAGCCGCGGATAAAGCGGACCGTATTTTTCGAGCAGCACCTCCAGATGGCCGATGGTGTATTTCACCACGTTCTTGAGATGCTTTTGTGTCTCGGCCAGGTCGGCCTTGGTCGCTTCGAGCTCCTCGCGGTGCTTGTTGATATCGAACAGCGAAATGCGCCGGATGCGCACCTGTAACAGGCGGTCCACGTCGGGATCGGTCAAGTCCCGCACCATCTGCCGCCGGAACGGCTTGAAACCCTCGTAAACCGCGGCCACGACGGCCTCGTTCGTCTTGCACTTCTCGATGAGCTTGTAGATGCGCTCCTCGATGAAGATGCGTTCCAGCGTGCGGAAATGGAGTTCGTCTTCGAGCTGCTTTTGTCTGAGCTCCAGTTCGCGCCGGAGAATCTCCACCAACTGCGCCGTATTCGCCTCCAGCACCTCGCTCACGGTCATTTCGACCGGGCGGTTGTCCCGGATGACGACGATGCGGCTGGCGATGGTGACTTCGCAGCCGGTGAAGGCGTAAAGCGCATCGGTGAGTTGCTCGGCGCTCACGCCGCTGGGCGCCTTGACCTCGATCTCCACCTCCTCGGAGGTGAAATCGTTGATGGACTTGATCTTGATCTTGCCCTTGCGTGCCGCGTCCTCGATGGAGGCGATCAGCGACTCGGTCGTCGTGGTCGGCGGGATTTCCTTGATGACGACGGTGGATTCGTCCTTCTCCTTGATCTTGGCGCGCACCTTCACGCTGCCTTTGCCATCCTGATAATCCCTCGCATCCATCAGGCCGCCGGTGGCAAAATCCGGCAGGCACTTGAACGGCTGCTTCTTCAGGATGTTGATCTGCGCCTGGAGCAGTTCGGGAAAATTGTGCGGCAGAATCCGCGACGACATGCCGACCGCGATGCCTTCCGTGCCGAGCATCAGCGTCAGGGGCAGCTTGGACGGAAACGCCACCGGCTCCTTGTTGCGCCCGTCGTAGCTGGGCACGAACTCCGTGATCTCGTCGTTGAACAGCTCCGTGCGCGCCAGCTCGGTCAGCCGGCATTCGATGTAACGCGGCGCGGCCGCGGGATCGCCGGTGTAAATGTTGCCGAAATTCCCCTGCCCCTCGATCAGGTAACGCTTGTTCGTGAGCACCACCAGCGCATCGCCAATGGACGCGTCGCCGTGCGGATGGAACTTCATCGTGTCGCCGACGACGTTTGCCACCTTGGTGAACCGGCCGTCATCCGTGCGATGCAACGCCCAAAGAATGCGGCGTTGAACGGGCTTCAAGCCATCCGCCAGCGCCGGGATGGCACGGTCGCGGATGACGTAGGAGGCGTATTCGAGGAAGCCCTTGTCCACGCGCCGGTGCAGCGGCAGTTCGATTTTGTCGGGCGCAAACGGCCGGTGCACGACCGCGGGGGCCTCCTCAGCCACCACGTGGTCGCCGTTGCCGTTGGTCTGCGGGCTGCCGGGGATCGGCAACTCGGGCTGGCTGGAATTTTTTTTCTTTGCTGCGCTCATCAAGAATGCGCCGCATTACACAAAACTGCCGCGGACGACGCAAGGCACCGATGGGAGGAATTATTTGTCCGTCGGCCGCGCGGTGCGCCACCCGCGGGCGCCAAGTCGCACCAGCCATGAAGCTTGCAGCGTTTTTCGTTTACCGCATTTGAAGCAAACACTAGTTTCCACCGTCATCATTCACCGCATGCACGAAGGCTCGCAACCCATCCGGCTTCGCACACTCCTGATGAAAACACCCGCCCTGTCCGTCACGCTGCTCCTGGCCAGTTCCCTCGCCGTCCTCACCGGCTGCCGGACGTCCGGCCCGTCGGCGAGCGTCGCCAACACGCCGCCGCCCGGGTTCACCGCGCTTTTCAACGGCACCAATCTCGACGGCTGGTGGGGCGCCGACACGGAGGATCCGCGCGGTTACCTGGACCTGCCGCCGGCGGCGTTTCAAAAAAAGCACGACGCCAGTCTGGAAAACATCCGCCAGCACTGGTCCGTGCAACACGGCGAGCTCGTGAACGACGGTCACGGCCTGTTTTTGACCTCGGACCAATTCTACGGCAATTTTGAACTGCTGGTGGACTACCAGACGGTGCCGCTCGCCGACAGTGGCATTTACCTGCGCGGCTGCCCGCAGGTGCAAATCTGGGATTACACCGAACAGGCGAAGTTCAAGCTCGGGGCGGACAAGGGTTCCGGCGCGCTCTGGAACAATTCGCCCGGCGCGCCCGGCAAGGATCCGCTCGTCAAGGCGGACAAGCCGTTCGGCCAGTGGAATCATTTCCGCATCATGATGGTCGGCTCGCGAGTCTGGGTCTGGCTGAACGGCAAACAAACGGTCGCCGGCGCCACGATGGAAAATTACTACAACCGCAAGCGCCCCGTGCCGCCGCGCGGACCGATTCAACTGCAAACCCACGGCGGGGAAATCCGCTGGCGCAACGTGTTCATCCGCAACATCGGCAGTGACGAAGCCAACCGCCGGCTGCGCGGCGCCGATCCGGCCGGGTTCCAATCTGTGTTCGACGGCACGGATTTCGCCGGCTGGCAGGGGCCGGTTGACAATTACGAGGTCAAGGATGGCGCCCTCCAGTGCCGCGCCGGCAAGGGCGGCACGATCTACACCACGGCGGAGTTCACCAACTTCGTGGCACGGCTGGAATTCAAGCTGCCGCCCGGCGGCAACAACGGCCTGGCCATTCGCTATCCCGGCCAGGGCGACACCGCCTACGACGGCATGTGCGAGTGTCAGGTGCTCGATGATCATTACGAAAAGGCCACCGGACAGACCATTGATCCGCGACAGGCGCATGGCTCGGCCTACGGCATGGTCGCGGCGGAACGGGGCTATCAACACCCCATCGGCGACTGGAATTACGAGGAGGTCACCGTCAACGGCCCGACCCTCAAGGTGGAGCTGAACGGCACCGTGATTCTCAACGCAGACTTGTCCAAGGTCACCGAGTTCATGCACAACAGTCCGCATCCCGGGAAGGATCGCCCGAGCGGCCACTTCGGTTTTGCCGGCCACAACGACCCCGTGATGTTCCGGAACATTTCCATCGAACCGCTCCCGTAAAGCTGCTCCCAACATGAACAAAACCACCCCTCTCTCGCGTCGTTCCTTCCTCAAAACCGCCGGCCTCGCCGCCCTGGCCGCGCCGTTCGTCACCAGTTGCCTGATGCGCCGGTCCGTCAGCGGCACCGTGCGCCACGCGAGCTTTGGCGCAGGCGGAATGGCGTGGGCGGACCTGACGGAAATCGCCAAATGCCCGAACGTCGAAATCGTGGCGGTGTGCGACGTGGACCTCGACCGCACGGCGAACGCGCGCAAGCAGTTTCCCAAAGCGCGGATTTACCAGGACTGGCGCGAACTGCTCGACCGGGAGGCCCGGAACATCGATTCCGTGAACGTTTCCACGCCCGACCACATGCACGCGCCCATCGCCGTCAGCGCGATGCAGCTCGGCAAGCATGTTTACGGGCAGAAACCGCTGGCCCATGAGCTTTACGAAGTGCGGCGCATGACGGAAATCGCCCGACGCGAACGCGTCGTCACGCAGATGGGCATTCAGATTCATTCCTCGTCGTATTACCGCACCGCGGTGCGGCTGTTGCGCAGCGGTGTGATCGGCAAGGTCAAGGAGGTCCATTCCTGGTGCCCGAAATCGTGGGGCGACTTTGCTCCCCGGCCCGACCGCGAGGACCCGGTGCCAGCGAACTTCGCATGGGATTTGTGGCTGGGCGTCTGTGCGGCACGGCCGTTCATTGGCGACCAGTATTATCATCCGTCCAACTGGCGCAAACGGCTGGACTTCGGCACCGGCACGCTCGGCGACATGGGCTGCCACATCTTCGACCCGGTGTTTGAAGGACTCGGCCTCGCCGCGCCCATTTCCGTCCGCTCGGAAGGCCCGGCGCCGAACGAATGGAACTGGGCGCTGAACGGCAAGGTGGTTTACACTTTTGCCGGCACACCCCACACCGCCACGGACACGCTGCACGTCACGTGGTATGACGGCACGTCGAAGCTGCCGGCCGAAGTCGTCGCCCTGCTCGAAGGCGACGAAGCCCCGCATACCGGCTCGATTTTCATCGGCACCGAAGGCGTGATGGCGCTGCCGCATTACAGCCGGCCGCTGCTCTATCCGGATGCCAAATATGCGACCTATCCGTTTCCCGAAATCGGCGAGAACAATCACTGGGGCCAGTTCGTGGAAGCCTGCCGCGGAAACGGCAAAACCACGGCGGATTTCACCTATGCCGGCCCGCTCACGGAAGCCATCCTGCTGGGCTGCGTCGCCTCGCGATTCCCGCAAACCACCATCGAATGGAATGCGCGGGCGTTGAAATTCTCGCTCGCGGAAGCCAATCACTTCATCCGCCGCGAATACCGGAAAGGTTGGGCGATCAAGGGGCTGTAGTAAGGCACTGCGAACTCGCAAATGCTGAACCGTGATGGCCAACCCAATCGGGTTGCTGCACACCGTTGATTCAGCAACTTCTCATCTTCTGCAAGAGTGAACCACAGCACTCGGAAGTCAGAAAAAAAATCAGACAGAATTGATAAGAGGAGAACAAGCATAATAAGCCCAAAGATTACCAAGGAAGAATGAAGGTATGAACGTATTTGACACTTGAACTGTTGTTTTCGGACCTTTGCTTCCTCAGTCAGTCGTTGGGAAGTCTCAGCGCGGTCGGTCTCAATGAGTTCTGAAACGCGAAGGCGAATATATAACGCGCGAGCTGATTCGCTTTCCCCACCGGTTTCGGCTACTGCTCGCGCCCAAAGACCCGGGCGGAGATACTTGCGCTGCAACTCCTCTGCAACAAGCTCGTAATAACGCTGGTTATTCATAACGGAGTCATATCTCCGATGATTTGGTTAGCCGTCGCGCCGGAAGTAAAACGTTCCGATCATCGACATAATTCCACCGGGGTCTGATGGATCAGTGCATCGCATGAACGAAACGTGGTAACCGTTCGCATTTGCAAACTCAACCGCGTCGCTGAATGCTCCAATTATCCCCAATGCGACCACACGACTCTTGCCTTCCCGCAGTGCAGCGATGACATTCTTTAGGGTAGTCACCGCATAACTGGTGTTATCCGGGGGTGGACATTTGATTGTTACATAGTTCATTCAAATCCCCTCTCTGGTGCGATACTGTTGGCACGCTACGCTTGCCCATCTCCCTCCGCAATCGGGATTTCATTCGCTTCTAACCTCCTACGCAGAAACCAGATGCGGCAATGGGCTCATATTGTCAACCCCACCCTCGCTCAGATCTCACGAATCCGATCGGTCGCTTCCACCTGATGCCTCACCCCTTCCGCATGGCGTTCAGGATCCGCCCGGGCGTCATCGGCAGTTGCAACAGCCGGGCGCCGGTGGCGTCGAAAATCCCGTTGGCCACCAGCGCGCCCATCAAAATGATGGCGGGCTCGCCGCCGCCCTGGGGTGAAAGCTCGTTGTGCTCCACCAGCACGGTTTCGATCTGCGGCACCCAGGAGAAACGCGGGAGTTCGTAGGTGTCGAAATTTGTGTCCAAGACCTTGCCGCCCTTGAACCGGATCTCCTCGGTGAGGCAGTAACCCAGGCCCATCGTGATGCAGCCCTCCATCTGAATGCGGGCGCCTTCGGGGTTGACCACAATGCCCATGTCCTGCGCGCACACCACGCGCTTCACCCGGACCTTGCCGGTCTTCGGATCCACGGCGACTTCAGCGATGGCAGCCACATAGGTGCCGGCGTCAATGCCGCACGCCACCCCGAAGCCACGCTGGCTGGGCGCCTTGGCCGGCTGCCAGCCGAAACGGTCGGCAGCCGCCTTCAGCACCCGGATCATCCGTTCGTCGCGCAGATTTTGCAGCCGGAATTCAACCGGATCGAGCCCGGCGCCGGCGGCCATCATGTCGATGTGACTTTCACGGGCGAAAGTGTTGGTGTTGTTGCCGGGCGCGCGCCAGGCGCCCGTGCCAAACGGATGCGAACCTTCCGGCCCGCGCCAGCCCCCGCCGTGCGCGGCGGTGCGGTGGTCAGGCACCGTGTAGAACTGCTGCGCCCCGCGTTCGCCGGCGTAATACTCGGCGTAATCCCAGAAGGCCATCCGGCCGGCTCGATCAATGCCCGACGCAATCTTCACGATCGCCGCCGGGCGGAAGGTGTCGTGGAAAAACTCCTCCTCGCGGTCCCACATGACCTGCACGGGACGGCCCGTGAGCTTCGCCAGCCGCGCCGCCTGGACGGCCTGCAGGTTGAAGGTCTTGCCGCCAAAACCGCCGCCAACATACGGCGTGATGACGCGGACCTTGTCACTCGGAAAACCAATGGCCCGCGCAATTTCGCCATGGGCGCCAAACGGATTCTGGGTCGAAGCCCAGACGGTGATTCGGTCGCCTTCGAGGTGGGCGAGCGCCGTGTGGGTTTCCATGGCGGCGTGCGCGACGTAGCTGTTCAAATACGTGGCGGCAAATTGCTTCGCCGCGCGCTGGCGGCCCGCGTCCAGATCGCCGCCTTGGGCCACGACCTGCGCCGGCGGCGCGACGCTCAACAGATGATCGAATATGTTTTTGTCATCCACGTTGGACGCAGGCGGGTCGAATTCCGCCTGCACCTTCAGCATCGCCTGTTCGGCCACGTCGGGCAGCGGGTGCAGCACCGCGACAAAATCACCTTCGTGGATGACTTTGACTCCGGGAACACCTTCCGCCGCCGTCGTGGCCACGCTCTTCAACGTGGCGCCATGGGCAACGGGCTTCAGCACTTTGGCGTAAAGCATGTCCGGCACGCGAATGTCGCCGGTGTAATGCGCGCGGCCGGTGACCTTGTCGCGGGCATCCCGGCGCAGTTGCGGTTTGCCCATGACCGTGAATTGGGAAAAGTCCTTCAGACCGGGCTTCACGGTCACCTGCCGCGCGATCTTTTGACCCTTGGCCAGTTCGCCATACGTCACACGACGGCTTTTATCCTGCGGATCAAAAATCGCGCCGTCCTTGGCAATCAACTGCGTCCGGGGCACGCCGAGTTTCCCAGCCGCGAGGTCGAGCAACACCGCACGCGCTTCGGCGCCCGCCGCACGCAATGCCGGCCCAAAGAACCGGGTCGTCATGGAACCAAACGTGCCCATGTCCCACGGGCAGAGTTCGGTGTCGCCCATGACGATGTCCACCGTGTCCAACGGAGCGTCCAGTTCCTCGGCCAGCATCTGGGGCAGCGAAGTGATTGGGCCCTGGCCCATTTCGATCTTGCCAGTGTAGGCCGTCACGCGCCCGTCTTCGGCGATCCGCAGAAACGCGTTGAAGTCGGCAGGATAGCCGGGGCGACGACCCCGCCCACCCCCGCCCTCCTCCTGCGCCACCGCGAGGTCCGCCAGCACCACGAAAATAACGATGCCGCCGCCGAGGCGTTTGATGAAATCCCGCCGCGTCTGCGGAAACATCTCGGCGAGATCGTGGATGTCCTTGAAATTCCGGGCCAGGAAATCGGTGGAGTTCATTTCACTTGCCTCCTTTCATTTCCGCCGCCGCCGCTTGAATGGCGTCGATGATGCGCGTGTGGGCTCCGCAACGACACAAGCTGTTGTCCATGCCGCGGACGATTTCCTTGCGCGTGGGCGACGGGTTGCGGTTCAGGAGGCTGACCGCGTGGAGCACCTGGCCCGGAATGCAGAAGCCGCATTGCAGCGCGTCGTGGGCGATGAAGGCCTGCTGCACCGGATGCAGTTCGCCGTCCTGTTCAAGCCCTTCGATGGTGACGACCTCACGTCCCTGGACCGAGCCGACGGGGATCAGGCAGGAACGCACGGCCACCTTGTCGAGCAATACCGTGCAACAGCCGCAGTGGCCTTCGCCGCAACCATACTTTGGACCGGTCAGCCCCAAATCCGTCCGGAGCACCCATAACAGCAGACGATTGCGGTCGGTCTGTAATTGGACCGGACGGTGGTTCAGCTTGAAAGAGACGGTGTCACTCACATGGTCCTCCTGTGGGAATGCGTCGGGCGCCTGGCAGGCGGAGCCGACGTGTGTTCATGCCATTTGTTTTCGACCCGAACCGGCCCGGTTGCAAGTGCGGAATGGAACCCGCCGGCATCGGATCCGCCGTGTCCCCCGCCGCGGCGGGCCAGGAGAAGATGGCCGGCTTACCGTTCCAGCACCCGGTAAAACTTCTGCGGCGCGGCGTTCAGGGTGTCCTCAAACACAATCGAGCCGTTGGTCACCGTCAGCGTGTTGGTGAGGGCAAACCAGTCCGTCAGGTTCGTGCTGGCGAAGACGGTGAATGTGGCAAGGTCGTTGGTGGTAAGCAGCGCACCGCCGTCGGCATCGTCGAAACGGAGTTGAATCCGGTTGCCGGGCAACAGCACCGGCTGGCCCAGCCGCTCCGGCACCAGCACCCGCAACAGCGTGTTGCTGCTTTGCACGTTGGTGAAGCCGTCGCTCACGTAAACCGAGTAAAGGCCGCCGTTCGACCGGAGGACATTCGTGAGCGCCAGGGTTTCGCCCGTGCCACCGGGCGCATTCGTGCCGTCTTTCTGCCATTGATAGCTCAACGGCGGCTTGCCCACCGCCGTCACGGACAGGCTCACATTGGTCGGGCCGACGACCGTCTGGTTCTGCGGCTGCGCGGTCAACGCCAGCGGCACGCGGTAGATGTGCAGGTTCGCGCCCGAGGCAAAGCCCAGCGTCGGGCTGAGAAAGCGGATGCGGTTCATCAAATACGTGTTCGCATAGCCGGCGGGAAACCACGTCGCGCCACCGTTCGTCGTGCGGATGAAGCTCGACGTGTAGCCAATGCTGTTCGCGCCGCCCATCCAGCCTTCGTCTTCGCTGACGAAACCAATCGCCTGCAAATAAAACGACGCCGGACTGCCGATGGCCGACAACGGCACGCCGTTGGAAACCCAGGTCGCGCCGCCATCGGTGGTCTTGTAGTAAATCACGGTGTTGTAGGCACCGTTCTGCTGGAGCGAAACATAGCCGACATTCGTGGACGGCCAGGACATCTTCCAGAAGTAACAATTTGAAACCGTCGTGGTCACCTGCACCTGCCACGTGGCACCGCCGTCCGTGGTGCGCGCTATCCGGCCATGATAGGGCGGCGACGCGTAGGCGTTCGTGTCCATGCCCACCACCCAGCCCGTGTTGGTGTCGCGGAAGTAAATGTCCATGATGCCGTTCATCACGTTCGACGCCGTAAGGTTTTGGAGGGACCAGTTGGTGCCGCCGTCGTGGCTCTGGATGACGTAGGCCGGACCGCGCACGCGGCCGGCGCCGTAGATGTTTTGCGAATCCAGCACGAAGAACGAGCACAGCCCCTTCATGCCCGCCTCGGCAAAGCCGGGCACGTTGGACCACGTCACGCCACCATCGTAGCTGCGATACAGGATGTTCGTGTTGGTCACGTTCGCGTCGTAGGAGCCGACCCCAAGGTTGCCCGCGAACCCGACCTGCGGCGTGGCAAAGCCAATCGAACGGAAGTGCGTGCCCGGCAGCGTCAGGTTGGTCGTCCACGTGACGCCGCCGTTGGTGGTGCGGTAGATGTTGTTGTTCTGCGTCGCCCAACCATGCAACACGTCGCTGAAATAAATGTCGTCGTGGCGAACGTTGCTCGGGCCGGGTGAATTGGGCAGTTGCGTCCACACGGGCGTTTGCGCGCCGACCGAGGCCGCCAGGCACCACCAGAGCAGGCACGACTTCATAAGCGGAGGGCAGCGGGGACGCCGCTCAGGCAAACGCCTTCCGCAGCATGGCGATGCTCTTGGGCACGGCAACGTCCGGATCTTGTTTGCCTTCCATTTCGAGCGAGACGAAACCGGTGTAGCCGGCGTCCGCCAGAATTTTGGCAACACGCCGGTAATCGATGTTCAGCGTATACCATTCGCCGCCGCCGGGATACGTCTTCACCTGAACGTAAACCGCCTTCGGAGCGATTTGCGCAAGCTTGTCGTAGGCCGCGTCCTTGTAGGGCGGGAACAAAAAATTGCCGGTGTCCATCAACGCGCCCAGCCACGGTGAATTGATGCGGTTCAAAATGCGCAACAGCCCCTCGGGCGTCCGCGCCAGCCCCCAGTGATTTTCCAGCGCCAAAGTCACGCCGCAGGCTTCCGCCTTGGCCAGACAGCGTGTAATCCCGTCAATCGCCCACTTGAAACCGTCCTCTTCCGTGTAGCCCGGCAGCACGGGTTCGACGCCGTGGTGCGCCATCAGGTCGTCAAAATCCTTGGAGGTGCCCCACGTGCCGGTGTTGATGCGCAGGCACGGGCAGCCGAGTTCGTAGGCGATTTCGATGCACTTCTCGGTGTGCGCGACGTTGGCCGCGCGCACGTCCGCCTCGGGCTTGAGAAACGTCTGGTGCGTGGACAGGCAGCAAATGCCCAGCCCATGATGAAAGGCGTGCTGTTTCAACTTGCGCAAATACGCGCGCCCGGCGTCGTCCAGCGGCGCCTTTTCCTCCAGGTCCATCTGACGGTGCAAAATGTCCACGGCGCTGACGCCCAAGGCCGCCGCCTTGTCCATCACGGTTTCGATGGGCACTTTCTGCGGGCTGAAGTGCCAGTAGGAATAGGTCGCGACGCCGAGCTTGATTTGCGGTTTGCGCGCCGGCGCGGCGGCCAGGACCGGCAGAGGAACGCTGCCCGCCGTCAGGGCGGCGCCGCCCAGCAGGCCGGCGGTGTTCAAGAAATGGCGACGATTCAGTTTCATGATTTGGTGCTTCAGGGTTGGGGTTGGTTTTAGGCGTCACGCTTCAGGTCGAATACAGGCTCGCCTCGGCGTTCTTGATCAGCGTCAGGGCCTTGTCCGGCTTGTCCGCCGCGAGCAGGGCCTGCCGCAATTTGGGATTGTTCAACAGGCGGCTGATGCGCGCCAGAATGGCCAGATGCTCCGTGACCGTTGGCGCCACGAGCAGGAAGAACAACTGCGCCGGCTTGCCGTCAATCGCCCCGTAGGCAATGCCCTTCGGGTGCCGGCCGAAAATAATGACCGGCCGGTCCACCAAGCCGACCAGCGCATTGCGCGCATGCGGCAGCGCCACGCCGTCGCCCACGCCGGTGCTGTGCAATTGCTCGCGTTCATGCAGGGCGCGCAGCAGCGTGTCCCGCATGGCGGGCTGTTCCTCGATGTTCGGAATGAGGTTCACCAGCTCGCGCAGAACGCCTTCCCGGTCGCGGCTGGTCAGCGCGAGCTTGATGGTGGCAGGCGAAAGCAATTCGCCCAAGGTGCTGGAATTCGGCATGCCGCCGATGGTAGGCGCGCCGGGAACAAGTTGAAGAAAAATGTGCCGGATTCAGCAAATGCGCGGCAGCTGCTCACCGCTGGGCATGTCGAGAATCCGGCTGGCTCCAATCGCGCTGCGCAGGGTGACGAGGGGCGCCGCAGCCTCCATCACCCGGCCAATCAGTGTTGCGCCGGCGCTCACGGGATGCGTGCGGAGCACGGCCAGCGCCCGCAGCGCAGCTTCAGCCGGAACGAACAGCACGAAGCGCCCTTCATTGGCCACGTGCAACGGATCGAGCCCGAGCAGTTCACACGCCGCATGCACGTCCTCACGCACCGGGATGGCGGTCTGCTCGACGGCAATTTTCACCCGCGCCGACGTGGCAATTTCGTTGAGCGCGCTCGCGAGGCCGCCCCGCGTCAGATCGCGCAGGCAATGAACCTTGATTCCCGCCCGGAGCAGCGCCAGCACCGGCTCATGCACCGGCGCGGCATCGCTTTCGATGGCGCTCTCAAATTGGAGCCCCTCACGCACTGCCATGATGGCCATGCCGTGCCGCCCCAAATCCCCGCTTACCACCACGGCATCGCCGGGTTGCACCGCCGTCGGGCCAATGACATCGGCGGTTTCGATTACGCCGAGGCCGGTGGTGTTGATGAACAGTCCGTCGCCCTTGCCTTTGTCCACAACCTTGGTGTCGCCGGTGACGATTTGCACGCCGCAGCGCCGGGCCGCATCCCGCATGGAACACACCACGCGCCCGAGCGTTTCCAGCGCCAGCCCCTCTTCCAGGATGAATCCGCAGCTCAAATACAACGGCCGCGCACCGCTCATGGCGAGGTCGTTCACCGTGCCATGCACCGCCAGCGAGCCGACGTCGCCGCCCGGAAAGAAAATGGGACGCACCACGTAGGAGTCGGTGGTCATGGCCAGCCGGCCCGGCGGCACGCTGAACTGCGCCGAATCATGGCGCGTATCGAGGAGGGGATTGCCAAACGCCGGGCCGAAGACGCGGTCGAGCAGTTGATGCATCAACTTGCCGCCGCCGCCGTGCGCCATGAGCACGTGGGAATACTGCGTGATTGGCAGCGGACAACTGGCGTTGAGCGCCGGCGACGCACCGGCCCGCTCCACCGGCAGGGGATCGTCACCGCGGGCAGCCGCCGGAGGGTTGATGCCGTGTTTGTTTTGCATGGCTTGCGTGAGGGTTGACCGGGTTGCCATCAAACCAAAGCCGGCGTTCGCCGATACCGGTAATACGCCGCGCAGGCGCCTTCGCCCGAAACCATCGTCGCGCCCAACGGATGTTCGGGCGTGCATCGGCCGCCAAAGGCCGGACACTCGTGCGGTTTCTTCAAGCCCTGCAACACCAGCCCGGCCAGACAGTCCGCCGGTTCCGCCACCGCGCGGTCCGCCACGCCGAACTTCCGCTCCGCGTCAAACGCCGCATAGGCCTCTGCCAGCCCCAGACCGCTGCGCGGGATTTCGCCCACGCCCCGCCATTTGCGCGGCACCACCCGGAACACCCGGCGGATCAGCTGCTGCGCCGGCTGGTTGCCCTCGCGACGCACGGCGCGCGCATATTGATTCTCCACCTCAGCCCGGCCGGACTCCAGTTGGCGCACCGTCATCAGGATGCCCTGCAAAATGTCCAGCGGCTCAAAGCCTGTCACCACGATGGGCACCCGGAACCGCGCGGCGAGCGGCGGATATTCCGTGCAGCCCATCACGGCGCAAACGTGTCCCGCTGCAAGGAACGCCTGCACCCGGCAATGCGGCGACGCCATCAACGCCTCGATCGCCGGCGGCACCAGCACGTGCGAAACCAGCAGGGAAAAATTCTTCAAACCCTGCTGCGCGGCTTGAAAAACCGCCATCGCCGTCGCGGGAGCGGTGGTTTCAAACCCAACGCCAAAGAAGACAACTTCCCGGCCGGGATGGGCCGCCGCGAGCTTCACGGCGTCCAGCGGCGAATAGACCATCCGCACATCGCCGCCGGCCGCCTTCACGGACAACAAATCCGTCACGCTGCCGGGCACGCGAAGCATGTCCCCAAACGAGGTGAAAATCACTTCCGGCCGCGCCGCGATTTCGAGCGCCTTGTCGATGACTTCCAGCGGTGTGACGCACACCGGACAGCCCGGCCCGTGGATGAGCGTGATGCGCGACGGCAGCAGTTCATCGATGCCGAACTTCACAATCGCATGCGTCTGCCCGCCGCAAACTTCCATGATGGTCCACGGCCGCGTGGTGGCGCGGTGAATCTCCCGCGCCAGCTGTTGCGCCAGCTCGCCATCCCGGTATTCGTCCAGATACTTCACGACTCAGGAGAAGGCGGCGGCCTCGTTGCTGAGCGGCTGCCCGGCGCGGGCGGAGGCTCGTCCCGCCGTTCACCCGCCAGCTCGTCGAGTTCGCCCATTTGTTTTAGATAGCTGAAAACCTTCTGCGCCTCGGCCTCGTCCACTTTGCTCAACGCAAAACCGACATGCACAATCACGTAATCGCCCACCTGCACTTCCGGCACGTAAGCCAGCGACGCCTCCTTCACGATGCCGCCAAAGTTGACGCGGCCGAGGCGCGTGATCGGATCATCTCCGGTGATGCTTTCGACTTTGCCTGGAATCGCGAGGCACATGAGCACCTCAGGCGGGTTGCGCCACGGTTTGCCCCGGGACGCGATCGTGTTCTTCGGACCAGCCCCGGCCGGCCAAAGACTCGGAGGACGTCGCGGCCGCCGCGACGCTGCGATTGACATGTTCCAGCGCCGTCATCCGCCGCCGCAACAACTCACGGCGCGCCGCCACAACCTGCCCCAGCGCAATGCCGCCGTCATTGGTCGGGATGCGTTGGTGCCAATACGGCCGGAAGCCGGCCGCGCGCAACCGGCTCACGGCGCGTTCTGTCAGATACCGGTTTTGAAAACAGCCGCCGCTCAGCGCGACGCGCTCGCACCCGATCCGTCGCGCCACCGTGACAATGACCTCGGCCAATGCATGGTGAAATTTTGCCGCCACCGTTTCCACGGACACACCCTGCGCCACGTCGCTCAAAACACCGCAAATCAGCTCGGCCCAGTCCAGCGTCAAGCCGGCGGCGCCGCCGGAAATCCGCCAGCCATACGCCGCGTCCGTGGCGGCACGCCCGGCCGCAAACTCCAGTTCCATTGCGGCCTGCCCCTCGAAGCCCAGCTTTTGCCGCACGCCCGTCAGCGCCGCCACCGCATCGAACAGCCGCCCCACGCTGCAACACAACGGCGTGTTCACCCCGCGTGCCAGCATCGTTCGCAGTGCGGTGAGTTCCGGACGCGAAAACGCCTCCGGCACCGGCAAATCCAGGCGATGAAAAACGTCGTCGCCGAACAATTCATGCAACAGCCCCAGCGCGGCGCGGCGCGGCTCCCTCACGGCGGCATCGCCGCCGGGCAACGGAAACGGACGCAGGCTGGCTACCCGCGTAACTTCCCGTTCTGTGACGTGGAAAAATTCCCCGCCCCAAATCGCGCCATCCGTGCCGCAGCCCGTGCCGTCCCACGCCACGCCCAGCGCCGGCAACGCGACTTCGTTCTCGGCGAGGCACGCCAGCACATGCGCGACGTGATGCTGCACTTGCAGCAGGGCGGGAGCCGGCTTCGGCGCGGTTCCAGCCACGGCCGGTCGCGCCGCACCGGCCATTTCCGCCGCGAATTGGGTGGAGAGATAATCGGGATGCAAATCTGCCACGACGACTTCCGGCGTGGTTTCGTAAAGGCGCGGCAGATCCGCCACCGCCCGCCGGAACGCCTGGTGCGCCGGCTCGGTGGCCAGATCGCCGAGATGCTGGCTCACGAACACCTGGCTGCCCACGGCCAAGGCAACGGTGTTCTTGAGATGCCCGCCCACCGCGAGCACGCTTTCACGGGCGTCCGCCGCGCTGCGCAGTTGCACCGGCAGCGGCGCGTAGCCGCGGGCGCGCCGCAGGACCATTTCGCGTCCCGCCACCACCTGCACGATCGAGTCATCGATCGGCCGGACAATCGGGCGGTTGTGAACAAGCAACACGTCGGCAATGCCATGCAATCGCGTGAGCGCGGCAAATTCGTCCGCGCAGATCGGCTCGTCGCTCACGTTGCCGCTGGTGGCGATGACGGGAAAACCCAGCTCCGCCAGGAGCAAATGGTGCAGCGGATTTGCCGGCAACATGACGCCGAGATTCGGGTTGCCGGGCGCCACGGCGTCGCAGATCGCCGCTGCCGCCGGGTGTCGGCGGCGCAGCAGCACGATGGGCGCTTCCGGCGAAGTCAGCAGGCGTTCCTCCACGGGCGAGACCTCGCAAACCTCCCGCACGCTGGCAAGGGTGGGAAACAGCAGGGCGAACGGCTTTTCCTCGCGTCGCTTGCGTTCGCGCAGCCGTTGCACGACGGCGGCCTTGCGGGCATCGGCAAAAAGGTGGAACCCGCCCAGGCCCTTCACGGCGACGATCTGGCCGCAGCGGATGACGTGCGCGGCCAGCGACAGAGCGTCATGATCGCGCGCCAGCCAGCGGGGCGGTTCGGATGGTGAGCCAGTGCCGGTGCCGGGCCACAGTTCGAGCCGCGGTCCGCACACCGGACACGCGTTGGGCTGCGCGTGAAACCGCCGATCGCGCGGATTGTCGTATTCCGCCTGGCACGCCGGGCACAGCCCGAACCGTTTCATCGTGGTGTTCGCGCGATCATACGGCAGGGCTTCAATGATGCTGAAGCGCGGTCCGCAGTGCGTGCAGTTGGTGAACGGATAGCGATAGCGGCGGTTGGCCGGGTCAAACAACTCCCGCAAACAATCCGGGCAGGTGGCAATGTCCGGCAGCACCAGCGCCGTTTTGCCACCGCCCTGTTCGCTGTCACGAATCGTGAAACCGACGTGGCCCGCGGCATCGAGCCACGCGCTTTCGCAACTCAGGATGAAGCTGCGCGGCGGCTTGTCCGTTTCGAGGCGCCGCCGGAAGTGCTCCAGCTGCGGTCGCGAACCTTCCACCTCGATCACAACGCCCTGCGGCGAGTTGTTGACCCAGCCGGTCAACCCCAGCTCCTCCGCCAGGCGGTGGACGAACGGGCGAAAACCGACGCCTTGCACCGCGCCGTGCAAGATGAGCCGCAGGCGCGTCACGGGCGTCGCTGGTCTGGCTTCCCGCGTTGTCATCTTCAGCCCCATCATCGCGCCCCGCCGTCTCCAGGCTCAACACAGGTTGCCAATCTTTGCGCAGGAATTGCCAAGGGAAGTGGGGCGTCCACTGGCGCGCCGTGCCAGAGTGGCGGCACAAGTCATGCACGAGGTTTCCATCATGACGGAAGCGGTGCGGCTGGCCGTGGCCGCCGCCCAGGCTGCCGGCGCCCGCCAAATCACCGGCCTGCGCCTGCGCGTCGGAACCTTGAGCGGCGCCGCGCCCGAGGCACTGACCTTCGCATGGGACATTGTGCGGCGCGACACGCTGGCAGAGCGCGCCCAACTGGAGATCGAAACCATTCCCGCCACCGGCTGGTGTGCGACCTGCCGCGCGGAATTCGCGGCGGCCGATTTTTTGGGCGAATGCCCGCGTTGCCACGAACCCGGCGGCCAACTGCAACACGGCCGCGAATTGGAAATCGCCGCCGTGGATTTCATCTGACAAACCAAACCAGGATTATGTGCAAAGAATGCGGATGCGGACTGGGCGGTGGCGGCCGGCAAACCGGCAACCACACGCACGCACACCATCATCACGACCACGACCAGGCGCGCAACCACGCTGGTCATGATCACCCGTCCGGGCCGTGGAGCCTGACGTTGAACCAGTCGCTCATGGAAAAGAACGACCGGCTGGCGGCCCGGAACCGCGAACTGTTTCGGGCCAAAGGCTTGCTCGTGTTGAACGTGGTTTCGTCACCCGGCTCGGGCAAGACCACATTCATCCGCGAAACCGCCGTGCGCCTGGCCAAATCGTTGCGAGTGGGCGTCATTGTAGGCGACCTCGCGACCGACAACGACGCCGCGCGGCTGCGAACCGCGGGCATTCCGGTGGTGCAAATCACCACCGGCACGGTTTGCCATCTCGACGCCGACATGGTCTTTCAGGCCGCGGCCCGGCTTACCTTGGATTCGCTCGATGTGCTGGTGATCGAAAACGTGGGGAATCTCGTCTGCCCGGCGGATTACGATCTCGGCGAGCAATTGCGCGTGGTGCTGCTCTCAACCACCGAGGGCGAGGACAAACCGCTCAAGTATCCGCCCCTGTTTCACTCGGCCCACGTGGCCATCGTGACCAAGAGCGATCTGGCCGCCGCCGCCGGCTTCGATCGCGAACTGGCGCTGACCAACCTCAAACGGGTGAGCCATCACGCCACACGGTTTGAACTGTCCGCCAAAACCGGCCAGGGCATGGATACGTGGCTGGCGTTTTTGACGGAGCAGCGGGCGCGGACGAATCCGGCGCCCGCTGCGCGGTAGCGGAGGCTGGTCAATGGTCGCTCAAGGCAGAGTAATCGCTTGAAGCAGGCGCGTCGGGCCGAATTGGTCGTCAAACCCGTAAACCTTCACCTGCACCTTGCCACTGGCGTGGATCTTCACGGTGGCCCATGCGTAGTCGCGATCGGTGCCGGGGTTGATGGTGGCATCCGTGGGCACCGCCTCGAAGGGCGAGCCGCCCGAGCCAACGAGAATTTGCCAGGCCTTGCCCCCGGTCGAAGCCCGCGGCTGCATTGCATTGAAGATGTGCTCGTGGCCGCAAAAGTAGGTGGCACCGTATTGTTCGATCAAATCCCAGAACGCGTTGCGCGCCGCTTCATCGTTGTCCAGCCCGGCGGGTTTGCCCGGCAACGGCAATCCCGGCGCCGGCGGCACGTCCGCGCCAAAGTAGTAGGTGTAGGCGGGCTTGTGGCCGAACACGAAAAAGTGCCGTGCGCCGCGGGCCTTGGCCGTCGCGAGATCCACCGCCAGCCATTGCACCGGCGCGTGGGCGTCGTGCCCGACCGGATCGGTGTTGATCACCACGAAGTGGCAGCCACGGAAATCAAAACTGTAGGACAACTGGCTTTGGTCCGTCGCGTAAGCGTCGAGCGGCGCGTTGTTGGTGACATTCACCGCCGCGGGCAGCTCTCCGAAGAGGGTCTCGAAGCGGTTCGTATCGAGAATCAAATCGCCCAGGTTGGCACGCCAGGCATCTTCGTTCACCAGCTGCGCGAGTTTGCCCGTGCCACCGCCCGGCAGCGGCGCCTTCTTCCATTGCATTTCGTGGTTGCCGGGAACCGGCACAACGTAGGTGCCCTGCTCCATCAAAGTCGCCACCATGCCGCGCCAAAAAGCATATTGGCGGTAAAACTTCAGCAGGTCCGAATTCACCACGTCGCTGACGTTTGTTCCCTTGGTCGGGCCGGCGTTGCCGTAGCCCATGATCATGTCGCCATTGAAGAAGAGCAGGTCGGACTTTTGCGTGTGAATCGAGTCCATGATGCGCGACCACGCCTTGGTGCTCTGCAACCAAATCGCATCCTGGCCGGAAAGCGGCAGCTGCGTCGGGTCCGGACTTTCGGGATCCTGCCGGGAATCTCCGACCGTGGAAAACGACAGCACGACCGGATCGCGATCGCGGTCACGGTCGTGGTTCTCATGATGATCGTCCGCCCGGGCCGAGCCCCAGAGCGAGCCCGCCACGGCCGTAATCGTCAGGGCCGACAGGAGATGATTGAACTTGGTATGCATGTGAATTGTTGCTGCTGGATTGTTTTGGTTTCGCCGTCTCAGCGGCGGCGGAGATGACCTTGACGGCGGCGCGTCACAGTCGGATGGCGGCCAGGTGACACTTTCGCAGCAGTCGGGGCGGGCGTTCGTTGACACGCTGCGGGCGCCTGTTTAGCTTGCGCGTCCCATGTCGCGACTGCCTTTCGAACTGCTGCTGGCCCTGCGTTATCTGCGGCCCAAACGCACGTTCGTTTCGGTCATCACGCTCATCTCCGTGCTCGGCGTCACCCTGGGCGTGGCGGTGCTGATCATCGTCATCAGCGTGATGACCGGATTTGATCACCAGTTGCGCGACAAAATCCTGGGTTTCAACGCCCACCTCCGCATCACGGCCCGCGATTCGTCCCTGACAAACTACCCTGCGATGATGGCGCAGGTGCAGACCGCCCCACATGTGCGTGGCGTGTCGCCGTTCGTGGCCTGCCGGGTGTTGATCCGCACGCATCCGCCGGACGGCAGCCAGCCGCTGAGCGACGCGCCGTGGATTCGCGGAATCGATCCCGAGGCCGAAGCCCGCGTCAGCGACCTGCTGACGAATGTGTTCGAGGGCAGCACGAATCTCGACGGCCGCGGCATTCTGGTCGGCCGCCAGTTTGCCGAAGGCATGCAGCTCATGGTCGGGGATCGTGTGACGATTTATTCGCCCGAGGACCTCGAAAAGATGGAAGCGGCCCGCAAGAAGGGCGAGGACGTGGCCAGCCTGCCGGACGATTATGAGGTGCGCGGCATCTTCGACATGGGCTATTACGAATACAACGCCAACTTCGTGCTCACGTCGCTGGAGAACGCCCAGAACCTGGCCGGTCTCGGCGACAGCGTGCACGGGCTGCTGGTTGAACTGGATGATCCCGATCTTGCGGGGGTGGTGCGGCAGGAGTTGCGGCCACAGTTCGGACCCAACTACCGCATTTCCTTGTGGACGGAGGAAAACTCCGCCCTGTTGGACGCCATCGCCGTCGAAAAGAACGTCATGTTCTACATTTTGTTCTTCATCATGATTGTGGCGGCGTTGTGCATCCTGAGCGCGCTCATCACGTTCGTCGTCCAGAAAACCCGCGAAATCGGCATGCTGAAGGCCATTGGGGCGACGAACTGGCAGATCTCCGGCATCTTCCTCGCCCAAAGCGCGGTCGTGGGCGTCATGGGCGTCGTCGCCGGTTACGGACTGGGCATGCTGGCCGTGCACTACCGGAACGAGTTTCTCCACTTCATGCGGCGGGCCACCGGCTGGGAATTGTTCCCGGCATCCATCTACGGTTTTGGCGATTTGCCGGCGCTTGTGGTGCCGCATGACGTGATGCTGATTTGCTCCAGTGCGCTGGTGATCTGCCTGCTCGGCGGCGTCATTCCCGCCTGGCAGGCCGGCCGGCTCAAACCCGTGGAGGCGCTGCGCCATGAGTAAGGTGGAAACCAGACAAGGAGGCCGCGCATGAGCGACGGCTCACTCCTCATTGAAGCGCGCGGCCTGTCCAAGACCTACGAACTGGGCCGGCGCTCGCTGGAAGTGCTGCGCGGCGTGGACCTCGCGGTGCGCCGCGGCGAATTCCTCGCGCTGCGCGGCGCCTCGGGGGCGGGCAAGAGCACGCTGCTGCATCTGCTCGGCGGACTGGACGTGCCCAATGCAGGCGACATCCAGTTCGACGGACGCAAGCTGACGTCCCTCTCGGCCGGCGCCATGGCCGCGTTTCGCAATCGCAGCGTGGGCTTCATCTTCCAGTCCTACCACCTGCTGCCGGAACTCGACGCGCTGGAGAACGTCTGCCTGCCCGCGCGCATGGCCCGGCGCCGCGTGGCGGACTGCGTGCCGCGCGCCCGCGTGCTGCTGGAGCGGGTCGGCCTGAAGGAACGCGCCGATCACAAGCCCTACGAACTCTCCGGCGGCGAACAACAGCGCGTGGCGATTGCGCGCGCATTGATCAATGAACCCGCGCTGATCCTGGCCGACGAACCGACGGGCAATCTCGATTCGCACACGGGCGAAGGCATCATTGACCTGCTGTGTGAAATCCAGCGCGAACGCCAGGCCACGCTCATCATCGCCACGCACGACGCGCAGGTCGCCGCCCGCGCGCCGCGGGTGATTCAACTCGTGGACGGACGGATCGCATCATGAACGCGTGGGAAGAACGTTATCAAAGCGGCGACCGGCACTGGGACAAGGGGGAACCGGCGCCCGGCCTGGTGGATTTTCTCCGCGACCATCCGGAATTGCCGCGCGGCGCGGTGGCGGTGCCCGGTTGCGGCCTGGGCCACGACGTGCGCGCCTGGACGGCCGGCGGTTTTGCGGCGCACGGATTCGACATCGCGCCCACCGCCATTCAGCTCGCCCGGGAAGCGCAGCCGCAGGCGGGCGATCCCGGGTCGGACATCGCGCCCACCTTCACGCTCGCCAATTTTCTCCACGACCCGCCGCCGATGCCGTTCGACTATTTGTTCGAGCACACGTTGTTTTGTGCGATTGAGCCGGCGGAACGGGACAATTACGTCACCGCCGCGCTGCGCTGGCTGAAACCCGGCGGCACCTACATCGCCATCAATTACATTTTATGCGATGGCGAGCCCCCGTTTCCCGTGGATCGCGAAGAACTTTGGCGGCGTTTTCAACCGCACTTTCATTTGATTGACCAATGGATTCCACGGTCGTATCCCAATCGCACCGGGCGCGAGCTGATGAGCTGGTGGCGCCGGAAATGATTTAACATGACAAAACCCACACTCGTTCTTCTCGCCGCCGGCATGGGCAGCCGTTACGGCGGACTCAAACAGGTTGACCCCGTCGGCCCGTCGGGGGAAACGTTGCTGGACTATTCCATTTATGACGCGCTGCGCGCCGGCTTCGGCAAAGTGGTGTTCATCATCCGGCACGACATCGAGGCGCAGTTCCGCGACGTCGTGGGCAAACGCTTCGAGGGCCGCGTGCCGGTGGACTACGCGTTCCAGGAATTGAACGACCTGCCCGCTGGTTTCAAAGTGCCGGAAGGGCGCACCAAGCCGTGGGGCACCACCCACGCCATCCTCGCCGCAGAGAACGTCGTGCGCGAACCGTTCGCCGTGCTGAACGCGGACGATTTCTACGGGCGCGAATCCTTCGCCACGCTGGCGCGGCATCTCACGTCGGGCGCGCTGGACCTCGCCATGGTCGGCTTCCAGCTCAAGAACACGCTGTCCGATCACGGCACGGTGGCGCGCGGCATTTGCGGCGTGGGGCCCGATGGCTATCTGACGAGCGTGGAGGAATTCACCAAGATCGAGAAAACGCCGACGGGCGCCCGCGAAGGCAACCGCACATTCACCGGCGACGAACTGGTTTCGATGAACTTCTGGGGCTTTCAGCCCGGCGTCTTCCCCGATTTGCGGGAGCGCTTCACGGTGTTCCTCCAACAGAGTGGCCAGGAATTGAAGTCCGAATGCTACATTCCCGCGACGGTGAACGAGCTGATGAAGGCCGGCAAGGCGCGCGTGAAGATGTTGAGCAGCCGCGATCCGTGGTTCGGCGTCACCTACAAGGAAGACAAGCCGCGCGTGGTCGAGAGCATCGCCAAACTGGTGCAGCGCGGTGATTATCCGGCCCGGCTGTGGTCATGATTGAACCAAACTTGGACTTGTCCGCTCTGAATAAAGACGGACAATGGCGCATCCAATTGACCCCAACTTTAAAACTATGAACAAGCAACAACCCCTGAATACTCCCGCCACGCGCCGGGAGTTCCTCAAGAAAACGGCCCTCGCCGGTGCCGCCGTAGCTGCCACTCCGCTGCTTCACACGCCGGTTTACGGCCAGTCACAGGCCCCTTCGGCCAACGTGCTCGGCGCGAATGACCGCATCACCGTCGGCTACATCGGTGTCGGCGGCCAGGGCTTCAACGCGCACGTCAAAATCATGAAGGCCAATCTGGCCGCCAACAACATCGCGCAGGCGGCCGTCTGCGACGTCTGGCCCAAGCGCGTGGACCGCGCGAAGGAGGAAATCGGTGGGGATTGCAAGGGGTATGGCGATTACCGGAAATTGCTCGAACAAAAAGACCTCGATGCGGTCGTCATCGCCACGCACGACCCGATCCATGCGTCAGCCTCCATCGCCGCGCTGGAAGCGGGCAAGCATGTCTATGTCGAAAAGCCGTTGACCCGCTACCTGGACGAGGCGTTCAAGGTGCACGAAGTCGTCAAGAAGACGGGCAAAAAATTGCAGGTTGGCTCGCAGGGTTGCTCCGCCGCCGGCTGGCACAAGGCCGCGGAACTGATCCAGGCCGGCCGCATCGGGCCGCTCGTCTGGGCGCAGGGTTACTACTGCCGCAACAACCCGAAGGGCGAATGGAATTACCCGATCGATACGGACGCCAACGGCAACAATGTCAACTGGGACGCCTGGCTGGGCGAGGTGAAGGACCGGGTGCCGTTCACGCCGGACCACTATTTCCGCTGGCGCAAGTTCTATCCCTACTGCGCCGGTTTGCTGGGCGACCTCGTTCCGCACCGCTTGTTCCCGCTGGTGCTGGCCACCGGCAAACCTGAATTCCCCAAGCGCGTCGCCTGCATCGGCACCAAGGTGGTTTATCCGGACAAAAACACCGACGGCGCGCTCGAACGCCAGGTGCCGGAACACTCGGAAATCCTGGCGGAATTCCCCAGCGGCTACAGCCTGGTCATTGTGACGAGCACCATTGCCTCGCGCAGCCCGGGCTTCGTCATTTACGGTCATCACGCCTCGCTGGAAATCGGCACCTCGGGCGAGCGCATCTCGCTCATGCCGGAAAAGGAATTTGGCGACGAAGTCGATCCGGACTCGTTCGAGGGGCTCCAGCCGATTGAAGACATCGGCGTGCACCACAAGAACTGGTTCGACAGCATCCGCCACGACAAGGAACCGAACGCGAACATCGACCTCGCCCTCAAGGTGCAGACGGTCATTTCGCTGGCCGAAATGTCCGACCGGCTCGGCGCCGCGTGCTTGTATGACGAGAAAACGCGCAAGATCACGACCGCCGGCGGCCAGGAAATCAAGGCCATCACCTACGGCACCCTGGAACAATCATAAACAGCCCGGGCTTTCGGCGCCGGCGGGAGCGAACCACTCCCCCGGCGTTTTTTATTTGTCGCGCCTTGACCGCCGGCAACTGCCATTTTGAGAATCAGCCGCATGGAAACCGTCACCCTCGCCCGCAACACCATGAAAACCCGCTTCGAGCGGGTGTTGACGGGCGGCAGCCCCGTGTCGCTCCGGGCCGCGGGCGAGGAGGCGTTGAGCGAGGTCGAGCGCATTGAAAACCAGCTCAGTCTGTTCAAGCCGGGCAGCGAGATTGCGCAAGTCAACGCGCAGGCGGCCGAACAGCCCGTGCGCGTTTCGCCCGAGGTCTTTTACCTGCTCCAGCACGCAGCACGGCTGACGCGCGAAACGGAGGGCGCATTTGACATCACGCTCGCGCCGTTGCTGCGCTGCTGGGGTTTGCTCGGCCGGCGCGACGGCAACCTGCCCGCTCCCGAAGCACTGACCGCCGCCCGCGCCATGTGTGGCATGGATCTGGTGGAACTGCGGCCGGCGAATCGCACCGTCCGGTTTGTGCGTCCCGGCGTCATGCTGGACCTTGGCGCCATCGGTAAAGGCTATGCGATTGACCGCGCAGTGGAGGTGTTGCGTGAAACGGGCGTTAACAACGCGTTAATTCACGGCGGAACAAGCACCGTTTACGCTCTGGGGCACCCTCCGGAAGCCGGGCATTGGCGCATCGCCATCGGTGATCCACTCGCCACCGCCACGGATTATCCGTCCGAAATCGCGCTGCGGGATGAGTCGCTTTCCGTCTCCGCCGTCTCTGCCAAATGCTTCACCGCCAACGGCCGCGTGCTGGGCCATATCATTGATCCGCGCACAGGCGAACCTGCCACACGCGCGTGGTTGACCGCCGTGGTGTTGCCGTCGGCCACCGAGACCGACGCGCTTTCCACCGCCCTGCTGGTCCGCGGGGCGGACGGATTTGCCGCCGTGACGTCACTCCGAAACGACATGCGGGCGCTGTTGGTGCCCCATACGCCGGACCGCCCGGGCCCGGCGTTGTTGCATGGCTTTGAACCGATTTCCCACCGGACTGTCTGAAAATGCGATGGCCGGTTGATAACCGGGCCGTCTGACCTTAGTTTCCTGCGGCCATGAGTCTTTACGATCGAGATTATATGCGCGAGACGCCGAGCTATCGGCGCGTGTCGCCGGCGGCGCCGTGGTCGCCCACGGTGGCCCTGCTCGTGGCTTTGGGTGTCATTTTCGCCATTCAAACCATCGTTGGCGTGCTGGCGGGGATTCCGTTGGCCTACATGCTGGGCCTGTCTTCCGCGGGCCGTGGGCTCTACCCACTCGACCCGCTGACCCGGCATTTCGCCTTGAGCCTCGCCGGCATTGAAAGCGGCCAGGTCTGGCAGTTGCTCACGTTCCAATTCCTGCACGGCGGCCTCTTCCACATCGCGCTCAACGGCATCACACTTTACTCGTTTGGCCGGTTCATGGAGCAGGCCATCGGCCGCGGTCGCTTTCTGGCGCTCTATTTCATCGGCGGCACGCTGGGCGGCGTGTTTCAAATCGCCACCGCCTACCTGCTGCACCAATCGCCTTACATTCCTGTGGTGGGCGCTTCCGCGGGCATTGCCGGCCTGCTGGGCGCGTTCACCATCATGTATCCGCACCATCCGATTGTGCTTTTCCCCATCCCCTTTCGCATCGCCGCGCGCACGCTGCTGTGGGTTGCCCTGGGAATTTCCCTGATCGGCACCATCCTGCCCTTCGGCGGCATCGCCCACGCCGCGCACCTCGGCGGTCTCGTGGCGGGGATTGGTTACGTCTTCCTGTTGCGCCGCCCGCGCCGTGCGCGTTCGACCTACACCAGCAGCGCCGCGCCGCCGTTCATTTCCAGTTCGGCCGCGCCGCCGCGCCTCACGGAATCCGCAGACTTCATCGCCCGTGAAGTGGATCCCATTCTCGACAAAATCGCCACGCAGGGCATTCACAGCCTCACCGATCGCGAGCGAAAAATTCTCGAAGCCGCGCGCAGCAAGATGCGACACTGAGCCACGCGTCACGCGGAGTCTGCAGCCGCAACAGACAGCCCCGCATTCACCCCGGCCCACGAACATTTTTTGCGACAGCCTTCGGTCAATTCGCAAAAAAATTGGAACGCCGCACTTCATCCAATTTCGCCCGCCTGAGAAAAATCATTGGCGCGCCGCGTGCTCTTTCATCCGCACGGCGACCCCGCCGTTTGTCCCTGTCGTATGAAAGAAACATCGCTGCTCAACAAGGTGCTCTGGCATCAAGCCCTCGGCTTTCTGACGATCATCTTCATCTCCTGGCTCGTGGAATTCACCGGCCTGCGCGCGCTGGTCTTCGGCACCCACCCCTACCTGGCCGATTATCGCGAGTCCGCCTTTGAAATGCTCTTCGTTCTCGTGGTCTGGCTGTTCGTGGCCAACTCCACGCGGCGCATTCTCCGCCACATCCGCTACCTGCAAGGCTTCATGCGCGTCTGCGCGTGGTGCCGCCACATCCACTACAAAGGCGACTGGATCCGGCTGGAGGAATTCATGCAGCAGGGCTTTGACACGCCAACCACGCACGGCATCTGCCCCGGCTGCCTGCGGAAGCAAAAGGAAGCCATTCAACGCGCCAAACGCAGTGCGGCGCTGGCCGCTGCCGCGCAAGCCACCCCCGCCCCGGCGCCGAACGCCCCCACAACGCCCGGCTAACCGATTTGGCATTTAACCGGAGCGGCTGTTTCCGTAGTCTTCCCGCATGATTACGCGTTATTCGCGCCCCGAAATGCGGGCCATCTGGACCGACGAAAACAAGCTCAAACTCTGGCTTCAGATCGAACTGCTCGCCAGTGAGGCGCTCGTGAAGGAAGGCGTCGTGCCCGCCAAGGATTTCAAGAAAATCAAGGCCGGTTGCGACAAATGGTTCGCCGACCTGCCCGGTCTCGTCGCCCGCCAGCGCGAACTGGAGAAGACGCTCAATCACGACGTCATCGGCTTCACCACGGCCGTCGCCGAAGCCATCAATGACCAGGCGAGCCGCTGGTTCCATTTCGGCCTCACGAGCAGCGACGTGGGCGATACCTGTTACGCCGTGCAGATGATGCAGAGCGCCGACCTGCTCATCGCCGACGTGAAGAAGCTGCTGCCTGTCATCAAACGCCGCGCGAACGAACACAAGTTCACCCCCTGCATCGGTCGCAGCCACGGCATCCAGGCCGAACCAACCACGTTCGGCCTCAAGCTCGCGTTGATGCACGATGAATTCACCCGCGCCCTCCGCCGGCTCGAAGCCGTGCGCGACGTCGTGGCTGTCGGGAAGATTTCCGGTGCGGTCGGCACCAGCGCGCATCTCTCGCCGCGCGTGGAGGCTTACGTCTGCAAGAGGCTCGGCATTTCGCCCGCGCCCATCGCCACGCAAGTCGTGCAGCGCGACATCCACGCCGAATTCCAGACCACGATGGCGCTCGTCGGCGCGAGCATTGAACGTTGGGCGGTGGAGTTCCGTCATCTGCAACGCACCGAAGTGCTGGAAGCCGAGGAGCCGTTCACCAAGGGACAGAAAGGCAGCAGCGCCATGCCGCACAAGCGCAATCCCATCACGTGGGAACGCCTCACCGGCCTCGCGCGCGTGTTGCGCGGCAACGCCGTCGCCGCGCTGGAAAACGTCGCCCTCTGGCACGAGCGCGACATCAGCCACAGCAGCGTCGAGCGCATCATCTTTCCCGACAGTTGCACGCTGCTCGATTACATGTTCGGCCTGCTCACGCGTCTGATGGACGGCATCGTCGTTTATCCGGCGAACATGAAGAAGAACCTCGGCCTCTCGCTCGGCATGTGGAACAGCCAGACCGTGCTGCTCGCGCTCATCCGCAAGGGCCTGACCCGCGAAGCCGCCTACAAACTGGTCCAGGACAACGCCATGAAAACCTGGGAAGTGAAGCACGCCGGCCGCGATGACGCGGACTTCCTCGAAGTCCTCAAAGCCGACCCTGACGTGGCGAAGCATTTCAAGAAGGGCGAACTCGAAGCCCTTTGCTCGCTGGAGTTCCATTTCAAGGAAGTGAACAACCGGTTTAAGAAGTTGGGGTTATGAAATTCGACACGATTGGCTACTGGTCGGAAATCAAATTGGAAATCATCCGCGAATACGCGCAGGCGTATTCGCAGATTTTGACCAGGAATCGGCTACACCACGTCTATATCGATGCTTTTGCGGGAGCGGGGGTGCATCTGTCGAAGTCAAAGGGCGAATTCGTGCCAGGGAGCCCGCTGAATGCATTGTCCATTGATCCGCCGTTCAAGGATTTTCATTTGATAGACATGGACAATGTAAAGGCGGAGCAGCTACATCAGCTAACCGCTGGCCAAAGTAATGCGCACATTTACGAAGGTGACTGCAACGAAATCCTCCTCAAGAAGGTCTTTCCTCAGGTTCAATACGCCCAATATCGGCGGGGCTTGTGCCTTCTGGATCCCTACGGTCTCCACCTCGATTGGCGGGTAATTGAAGCAGCGGCGCAAATGGGATCGGTTGAAATCTTTCTCAACTTCCCGGTGGCCGATATGAACCGCAATGTTTTATGGCGAGACGCAACGGGGGTTAATCCAGAACAGGCGGAGCGGATGACGGCATTCTGGGGTGACGAATCCTGGAAGAAGGCCGCATACGACACGTCAGGCAACTTGTTCGGGTGGGAGGAAAAGCAGTCAAACGACGATGTCGCCAAGGCGTTTCGGGAACGCCTGAAGAAGGTTGCGGGTTTTCATCACGTTCCCGAACCTGTTCCAATGAGGAACACAAAAGGTGCTATTGTTTACTACTTGTTCTTCGCCTCCCCGAAACCAGTGGCTGCGAAGATTGTCACCGACATATTTGACAAATATAAAGACAGAGGGGTGATCTGATGGCTCTTGGATCAAAAATCGAGTGGACCGACGCGACATGGAATCCGATTCGCGGCTGCACCAAAATCAGCCCCGGCTGCCTGCATTGCTACGCGGAGACTTTCGCCGAACGCTGGCGCGGGATTCCGGGGCATCCGTTCGAACACGGCTTTGATCTGCGCATCGTCCCGGAAAAACTCGGGGATCCGCTGCGCTGGGGCACGCCCCGGATGATTTTCGTGAACTCCATGAGCGATCTGTTTCACGATGGCGTTCCCGACGAATACATCATCAAGGTGGCCCGCGTCATGGTGGCGGCGAACTGGCACACCTACCAAATCCTGACCAAGCGCGCCGACCGGATGGCGGCTTTGCTGAAAGGCAAACTGCGTTTTGCCGCCGAACAATCGCACGTCTGGTGGGGCGTCAGCGTCGAAAACAGGAAACACGGCCTGCCGCGCATTGACCGGCTGCGTTCCGCGCCAGCCAGGGTGCGCTTCCTTTCCATCGAGCCGCTGCTGGAGGATTTGGGTGCATTTAATCTCGACGGCATCTCGTGGACCATTGTCGGCGGCGAAAGCGGTCCGGGTGCCCGCCCGATGGAAGCAGATTGGGTCCACAATATTCGCCGACAGTGCAAACGTGCAAAAGTTGCCTTCTTCTTCAAACAATGGGGCGGGGTTCGCAAATCTGAAACCGGTCGCAAACTGGATGGCCGGACTTACGACGCGTTCCCGCCACGCACCACCGTCGAAGCGCCCTCGCTGGAAAGCCGACGCTCAGTTTGGCAGAGGTTGGAAACAGAGTTGACCGTCGCCTAACCACCTCACGGCTTCGTCGCCAATATCAGCGGAGAAACGGCGGGCACCTCCAGCAGACGCGGATTTTTGAAGCCGGCTTCGCGGAGCCAGCCGCCGATTTCCTTGAAGCTGAATGTGTCGCCGGCCCTGGTGTTCACCAGCATGTTGACGGCGAACAGCAAACCCACCGGCGGCCCGGTGCGGTCGTGGTTGACCACGAATTCCATGATGGCAATCGTGCCGCCGGACGACAGTGAATTGAAAACTTTTTTCAGCAATCGCCGGCTGCGCTCGGCGCCTTCGCTGTGGAGAATGTGGCCCAACGTGGCGACATGATGGCCGTTGCCATAATTCACTTTCAGCAGATCGCCGGGAATCTTGGTCAGCCGCCTGCCCACGCCGTGCCGCTGGGCGACGCGTTCGGTGACCTTGAGCACATCCGGCCAGTCCACGGCGCTCATGCGGACATGCTTGGATTGTTTGGCCAAGGCGATGCCCCAGACGCCCGAACCGGCGGCGATGTCGAGCACGTTCACCGGGCCTTTGGTTTGCGGGACTTTCAAGTGTTGCCCCAGAGCACTGGCAGCGGCAAAGCTCAACGGGAAGAGTGATTCGACGAATTGCGCGAAGAATTTGACGCCGTCCGCTTCGCTGTTCACTGCCATGGCCGGCTTGCCGGTGCGGACGACTGTGTCGAGCTGGAGCCATTTGGGAATGAGCTGCTCCGTCATGTGGCGGAAAAATTCGCCATAGTAGGGCGCCTTGGTGGAAACGAGAAACGCGGCGCTTTCCGGCGTGAGCGCGTAACGGCTGCCTTTGCGGGTGAGAAATTGCAGGCCCACGAGGGCGTTGAGGATGGCGACCATGCCGCGCTCGGACACGCGGGCTTTTTTGGCGAGTTCGGCTGCGGTTTTAGGGGATTTGTCGAGCGCATCGAACACACCGTGCTCGATGGCGGCTTTGATGATGACCGTGGGCGCGTAACCCCAGGCCATCTGCATGATTCGTTCGGGAGTGGGCTGCTTGGAGGACTTCATGGTCATTGGATAGCCGGAGAAATGCATCAGTTCAATGAAACTTCTGCCAAATCACGGCTGCGGGCAGGGCTGCTTTGACTAATTGCAGATTTGAGTTGTCGCGGGTGCTGTGTATGAACATCACCCCCGCCCTTGCGGAAGCGTTCTCCCGTAACAGGGTGGCAGCGCCGAGTGCGCCCGTCTTGACGTTCATGCTGGTCACCACCGGCGACTTCGAGATGCGGTCGCCATTCATTGGGCAGTTCACGGGCGAGGTGAGCGGCACGTTGAAAGGCAAACCCAAGCTGGCTGCCTGCTGGGAAACTGCCTTGTCCCGGCGGCCGGATCTGTGGCGCAAACTGCTCCACGTGTTGGCCGGCACAACGAGCGTGACGTTGGCATATTGCGCCAGTTTTGGCCGCCGCGCATTATGGCGACGGACCAACCGTCCCCCCTGCTGAACACCGCCGCCTGAAAGCAAAACAAAAAGCCCGGCGCAGCTACGCCGGGCTTGTGCCTCTTTAATTGGTTCTCAGCTCAGCGTCGCGACATGAACAGGCGCAGGACATACCAGAGCATGAGCGCCACCGAGGCGAACAGCTCCAACGCCGCCGCCACGTAACGATCCTCCGGATAGTGGTGAATGACATTGGAGGTGTCGTAAAGAATGGCCGCGCCCGCGAGCGCCACCATGCCGACGGAGAAGTAGGTGCCAAGTTTGAAGCCGAAAATGGCGCCGCCGACAATCAGGGCCAGCGCCACAACGCCACCCCACATGAGGATGCCGCGCAGGAACGAGAAATCCTTGCGCGTGTAGAACGCCACCAGCGTCAGCGCGGCAAAGGCCGCCAGCGTCACGGCCGCAGCGCTCGAAATCGCGCCGGGCGCAAAGGTGTCGGCGACGTAAAGCAAGGGCACGAAAATGATGGCCTCGGCCACCACGTAGCCGGCCAGCGCCGCGTATTGCAGCGCCTTGGTTTCGGCACGATGCGCGATGCTGCGTGCCAGCCACGAGACCACGACAAAGCCGCCCAGCACCAGCAACCAGGAGGTGCCCAGCATGGCCTTTGCCATGGGCTCGGCCATCCCGGACTTGAACAGGGCCACTTCAATCAGCGTGAACGCCACAATGGCCGAGAACAGATGATTGTAGGTGCGCGAGATGAACCGCCCGCGTGACTGGGCGTCCATTTCCACAACCGGAATCGACGATGAATAATTGCCGTAAGTGCTCATAGTTCGTTTGGTAGCAAACAAGGTGCCGTTGGGCGGGCGCAGAAGCCTAACCCACCGGCTGGGGTGAAGTTAACGATCCAGCCCGGTCTGTCAACGCCGCCGGGACCGCTGTAATTGCAACACGTATTGATTTGGGACACCGAGGTTGCCCGACGGGTCATCCACCGGCACAATGCCCACGCTCGCCATGAAACGGATTTGCCCGCTCATCCTCGCTTTGGCCTTGGCCGTCCGGGCAACGGCCGCCACGAACCTATCCTTGATGGATTTCAACACCCCGTTCAAAGCGGGCAGCGTTCCCACGCAGGACGCCACCATCGCGCAAGTCCCGGGCGGCGCATTGCGAATCGCGACGGGCCATCGCGAACCGTGGCCGGGCATCACGCTCGTGGCGCCGGGCGGAACCTGGGATCTCAGCGCGCACGCGGCCGTTGATTTGCACCTCTCCAACTCCAGCCCCGGTTCCGTGACTGTCTATTGTCGCGTGGACAACGCGGGCGCCGACGGCGTGAAGCATTGTGTGACTGGATCGCTGACCTTGGCGGCACACCGGGCCGGAACCCTGACCGTTCCGCTGCAACGCGCCGGCGGCGACACCCTTGAAGGAAAACTGTTCGGCATGCGCGGTTACCCCGCCGGCCCGGGCGGCTCCGGCGGCATTGACCCGGCGCGCATCACGCAACTCGTCGTCTTCGTGAATCACCCGACCACAAACCACACGTTCGAGCTGGACTCGATCGCCGCCACGGGCACATACGTTCCGCCAACGGCCAGCGTGCTGGATGCCGCACCGTTCTTTCCCTTCATCGACACATTCGGCCAATACAAACACCGCGACTGGCCCGGCAAAACCAAGTCGCTGGCGGACCTGACCGCCCGGCGCGAAGCGGAGGCGCAGCAGTTGGAACAATTGCCCGGACCGCAAGCTTGGGACCGCTTTGGCGGCGCTGCCGCGGGTCCGCAGTTGACCGCCTCCGGCTTTTTCCGCGTGGAAAAGCGGGCCGGCAAATGGTGGCTCGTGGATCCCGACGGGCATCTTTTCTTTTCGCAGGGCATTGACTGCGTCCGCGCCGGCGGCGATTTCACTCCCATTGAAGAGCGGGCGGACTGGTTTGCGGAATTTTCCGGCGACAATCCCGCGCTGGCGTCATTCTTCGGCAATGCCTATGCGTTGCATGGCCACTATCAAGGTCGCACCGTCCGGTGTTTTTCTTTCGGCAGCGCCAACCTGCGGCGCAAGTATGGCGCGGATTGGAAAAAGGCCTTTGCCGGGGTTGCCCAACAGCGGCTGCGCAGTTGGGGATTCAACACCATCGGCAATTGGTCCGCGCCGGAGATTTGCCTCCAACGCCGCACGCCCTACACCGACAGTCTCGGCTCGCACGGGGTCAAAATGCTCGCGGGCAGCGAAGGTTACTGGGGCAAGTTCCCCGACGTGTTCGATCCCGGCTTTGCGGGCGCCCTCCGACAAGGCATGGCGGGAAAAACCAGCACAAGCGCGAACGATCCGTGGTGTCTCGGCTACTTTTCCGACAACGAAATGTCGTGGGGCGATGACACTTCGCTCGCGCTGGCCACGTTGAAATCACCCGCCACGCAGGCGGCCAAGCAAATTTTCGTCACCGAACTCCGAAACCAATACGGCAAGATTGGCGCACTGAATCGGGCGTGGGGCAGCACCTACGCCTCGTGGGACGCGTTATTGACGAACACGGTGGCGCCCAATTCGCAACGCGCACGGGCCGATCTGACGGCATTCTACACCAAAACCGCGGAGACTTATTTTCGCACGGTGCGGGATGTCATCAAAGCCGTGGCACCGCACCAGCTTTACCTGGGCTGCCGTTTTGCCTGGGTCAACGACCGGGCGGCTCAAGCCGCAGCCCGATACTGCGATGTGGTCAGCTACAACTTGTATCGGCGCAGCGTCGCGGACTTCACCTTTCCCGGCGGCGACAAGCCGTTGCTGATCGGCGAATTCCACTTTGGCGCGCTCGACCGCGGGTTGTTTCACACGGGTCTTGTGCCGGTGGCCAGCCAGGCGGACCGCGCGGCCGCCTATCAAAAATACGTCCTGGGCGCCCTGCATCACCCGCAGTTCGTGGGCACGCACTGGTTTCAGTGGCAGGACGAACCCACCACGGGCCGGGCCTACGACGAGGAGAACTACCAGATTGGCTTCGTGGACATCGCGGACACGCCCTACCCGGAAATGGTGGCCGCCAGCCGTCAGGTGGCTGCGGAAATGTATCAACGGCTCCCTCAGTGAGGCTGCCCGCAACTCAGTTGCCGGCGGAAGCAGCACCGGAAGAGGCCGTTTGACTGCTCTGCCGCAGCCCTGAACCAATTCCGCGGTAGGCCACCGCAAAGTAGCCAACCACGAGCGCAATGAGGACGGCCAGCCCGCCCCAAAAAACAGGCCATCGCGTTGCCACCGGGCCGCCACAGTGCGCGAACCACCAACCGCATCCAAGGTAACCGACCAGGTAGCCCAAGCCATTGTTCATCAACGTCAGCAGCGCCTGCGCCCGCGCCCGCCAGCCGGCGGCGACGCGTTCATTGACATAAATCTGCGCGGTGGTGAAGAACAAGGTGTAGGTGCAGCCGTGCAACGCAATGCCCAGCAACAAAGCCGCCCGGTCATTCCATGCGCACAGCAGGTAACGCAACAAGGCGATGCCCGCACCGGCCAGCAAAATCCATTTCAACCGAAACCGGGCGAGCAGGAGGCCCAGCGCAAACATCGCCGCAATTTCCGTGGTCTGCCCGAGCGACATCCACGCGGAGACGCGCGCAAAACCCAGATCGCGCAATTGCGGCGGCGTGTAGGCATAAAAGGCCGCCAGCGGAATGTTCAGCAGCGACGTGGCCAGAAAGACCACGCGATGGTCGCGGTGGGACAGCAAACCCAGCGCGTCCAGGCCGAGCCGTTCGCGCCAGCTCAATTGTTGCACGGCGACCGGCGGCGCCACCTCCGGCAGCCAGAAGGTAAAACCCGCCAGCAACAACCAGAGCACTGCTCCGCTGAAACCGGCCAATGGCGAGGCGTCGGCGTTCAACAGGCTGACCAGCCAGCACCCGACCATCCAGCCGATCGTGCCCATGGCCCGCACCGGTCCGAATTGGTTCCACGGGTTGCGCAACGCCGCCATGACGATGGTGGTTGAAATGCTGGTTGTGGGTGCGGCGCAGAGGGCGTAAAGCTGAATGAGCGCCAGAACAACCCCGGCATTCCAGCCCCGCGCCACCGCGGCGCTTTCCGCTGCCAGCGCTCCAGCCGTGGCCACCGACAGCCAGCGCAGCACACGCGTCGGTCCAATGTGACGATCAGCCACCGCGCCAAAAAAAAGCGGCGAAACAAAGGCCGCCAACGCCGACGTGGCAAAGGCGTAAGGCTGGATGTCCTGGTAGCCGTGACTGTTCAACACCAGGGTCAACGGCACCGTCCACATCGCCAGGCCGGTCCATTGGATGAAGAAAAGCACCCCCAATCGGGCGAATCCCATCGGCTTGTCACCACGCTGCACGCGCGGAGGGGACACTTCCGGCGCCCGGAATTCAAGCGCGGACACGCAGTGGCAGCGGCGCGGCCGAAACCGCCGGTTCTTTTCCCCTTGAGCCGGGTCGCAGCTGTTCGCAACCTGCGCCTAAATGCCAGCTCGTGCCGGAAGGAGATGCTTCCCAAGCTGAACAACCGGTTTCCGCCGCGGGCTTGTCATCCATGAGCAAAATCCAGATTGAACCAGCCCAGGTGAAGCATTTGCCGGCCATCCGCGACCTGGCGGGCGTCATTTGGCGCGCCCATTATCCGGGCATCATTTCAGCCGCGCAAATCGACTACATGCTGGGCTGGATGTATGCGCTGGAGACGCTGGAAGCCGAAATGCAGACGCTGGGCATTTGCTACGAACAACTCCTGGTTGACGGCAAACTGACCGGCTTCGCCGCTTTCGGGCCGACCCGCGAACCACCGACCTTCAAACTGCACAAGCTCTACCTGCATCCGTCCGCCCACGGTCGCGGGTTGGGCAGCCGCCTGTTGCAACACTGCGAGCACCAGGCATGGAAGCAAGGCGCCCGCCGGTTCGTGCTCGCCGTCAACAAACACAACACCCAGGCCATCGAGGCGTATGAACGCAACGGCTTCACCGTCACCGACGCGGTCGTCACCAATATTGGCGCCGGTTTTGTCATGGACGATTTCATCATGGCCAAAAATCTCGAACCGAAAGGCGCTGGCCGCGGTCAAAACTTTGAATGAGTCAATACGCGGACGCATGGTCCCGGGGAAACGCCGGGGCAATTGTCATTGAAAATTTTTTCGGTTCTCAATTTGTGTCCGAACGGCAAATGCGATACGTTCCGCGGACCACAGCACATTATGTTTCAGAGTTTCGGAAATTTGTTTGGTGGAAAGTCGCAGCCGAAGGGCGGACCCGTGTATCGTGAGTATAAGCCGGCCTCGCCGCTCGGCGGCAGCAGTCCGGCCGACCGCAAGCCCACGTATTCAAAAGTGTTCCGGTGGCGGCTGCCGGATGGCGTGACGAAGGAGCCGATGAGCGTTGAGATCGCGGGCACCTTCAACCACTGGCAGAAGGTTCCGCTGCTGCATGACAGCAAAGTGGATTCGTGGCACACCACCATTCATAACATTCCCGGAAATAAGACGCACCACTACATGCTGTTCGTTGATGGTGAACCGACGCAGGACAAGACCTGTGACGGCTACGCCGTGCCCCAAGGTGCGCAGGAAGAGCAGTATGCCATCCAGACTGTGCGGGGTCCCCGGGTCTTCATGCTGTTTGCCCAGACGAAGTAACAGCCCATGATGCCGCGCCCAGCGGTGGACCGAAGGCCAACTGCAACCTTCCCCTACTGGCGCTGGAATCAATCGCCACGCGGATGCGTTTTCGCCGCCAGTTTGCGCGGCTTAGGCACCGCGTTGCGGTGTGTCACCTTGACGGTGAGGTTTGGCTTCAAGCCCGCCAGTGCCGGCAGCAGGTGATTGAGAACTTGCTCCGCCGTCAGGCGAAATTTCCGGCCCCGCGCGCTGATCTTCAGCCAGCCCTGCCGGTCACGACGGTAATGCTCCGTCCACGTCTTCCGCTCAACCGGATGCGATAGCTGTCGTTGGTAAGCTGCATGGGCGGATGTTACCACTCGCGCACCCAAGCGAACCAGTCGATTGAACTTTCACAACTCCTTCACGGTCCCGTTTCCGCGCGGGGAGCGTCGAGCCGAGGACTGCGAACGGCCAGACCAGAAAGCGGGTCCGGCCGGCAGGATTCCTTGCGGATGATTCGTGCCATTCACGGCTCAACCCAGTTCAATCGTCACCGGGCAGTGGTCCGAGCCCATGACGTGCGGAAGAATGCGGGCCTGTTTCAGGCGTGGCCGCAACTTGGCACTGATGAGGAAGTAATCAATGCGCCATCCAACGTTCCGGCTGCGCGCGCCAGCCATCGGGCTCCACCACGAGTAATGTCCCCCGCCCTTTTCGAATTCGCGGAAGGTGTCCACAAAACCGGCGCGCACCAGAGCGGTAAAGCCGTTGCGTTCCTCGATGGTGAAGCCGTGATTGCGGACGTTCGCCTTCGGATTCGCAAGATCAATCTCGGTATGCGCCACGTTGAGGTCGCCGCAGAAGATGACCGGCTTGGTGCGCTCCAGTTGCTTGAGGAATTTCAGAAAGGCGACATCCCATTCCTGCCGATATGGCAGACGTTCAAGCTCGCGCTTGGAGTTCGGTGTGTAAACGTTGACGAGGAAAAACCCCGGAAACTCGGCGGTGATGACGCGGCCCTCGCGGTCATGGTCCACCGCACCCAAGCCATTGGTGACATTGAGCGGACGGGTCTTGGTAAAAATGGCGGTGCCGCTGTAGCCCTTCTTTTCGGCACAGTTCCAGTAAGTGGTGTAGTGCGCCGGCCAGAGCTGCTCGACGTCGTCGGGCGTGCACTTGGTTTCCTGGAGGCACAGCACATCGGGACGTTCATCAGCCAGGAATTCGAGAAAGTTCTTCTTCAACACGGCACGCAAGCCGTTGACATTCCAGGACACCAATTTCATGGGCGCAGTCTATCAAAGCGCCGGCGGGACGGGAGTTGATTCGCGCGCGAAAACTGGTTTTCCTGTGGCAAGGCTCACCTCAAAATGCTGCCCCGCGAAATCCAGATCGAACAAGGTCCCGACCGCACTTGTTACCGGCTGCCGCTCCGTCCGCTCGGCGGCTTCCGATGGATTGGTCTTTTGCCCATGGCCTTCGCCGTTCTGTTTGCCTGGATGCCGGCCCGCGAAATCTGGCGCGTCCTGCATCGCGCCGGCAACGGCAGCAGCCCGGGATTCGAATGGTTCTTCGCGCTGTTCCTGTCGCTGTTTGTTTTCGCCGCGCTGATGCCGTTTGCCGTGGGCGTGTTTGTTCTAGCCGGACGCACGAAGCTGACCGTGACCCGCGACCGCATCCAATCCACCGAAATGGCAGGACCTTTCCGTTGGTCGCGCGCGGTGCGTTTGGCGGACATTGAACGTTTTGAATTCGCCGCCAGCCGTTCCGAAGACCGGCCGACGGGTCCCGGTTTCTTGAATTACCTGAGTGGGATTGGCGCCCTGCTCAAAAACGGACGCAAAGCCACCATCGTCTTGGGCTATCCGGCTGAATGGCTTCGCCCCCTGCTGGATGACCTGACCTCCAACTTGAAGTGGCGTGGCGACGTCGTGCCCATTGTCGAGGTCGCGCCAATGCCGGCAGGCGCCCCGATCCTCACCGAGGAACGGATGGAACGGCCACGGGACAGCAACATCCAAGTGGAGGACACCTCGTGGAGCGTGGCCGTGGAAGTGCCTTCACGCGGTTTGTGGAAGGAAAGCTACGGCCTGCTCGCCTTCGGCACTTTTTGGTGTGTCGTCGTCGGTGTGATTTCCTTCGCATTTCTGGCCGGGCACAACCAAGGCGGGTTTCAGTTGGGCGCCCTGCCCGTTCTGGGCTTGTTTTGGCTCATCGGCCTGGGGCTGGTTATCGTGGGAATCCATCTCGGCACACGGCGCTGGCGGCTGAGGGCGGACCGATCGCAGTTGCAAATCCAGATCAAATCGGCCTTGCGCGCCCGGGCATGGCAATGGCCGGCCGGGAATCTTGAGGATGTGCGGGTGGGCGACAGCGGCACGCGCGTGAATGAACGCATGATCGAGCAACTGCAAGTCATCGCACGGAGCGGACGCGCCAAAACGGGGTTGCTCTCGGGCCGGTCCCACGAAGAGCTGGCGTGGCTGGCCACCCTGCTGCGGAGCCGGCTTGGATTGGGATCACCGGCCGAGGATGCCGCGCCGCCCCGCATTGACGCCTCACGCAAGCAACGCTAGCTTGGCCTCCAGCGATGATTGCAAGCACGATGCAAAAAAGCACGGCGCCGGCGGGATTCCGGGTCGGCGACGAGCGTTTGATCAAGCTCACGTCCAGCGCCGGCCAGCGGGTCAGCGCGCTTCTCGGCAGGCAGGGCCGGCCCGGCGGCGTGCTGCGCGTGGCCGTCTTGGGCGGCGGTTGTTCGGGCCTGCAATACAAAATGGATCTCCAGGACGCCCCTGCGAATCGCGATTTTCTCGTTGAATCGGCCGGTGTCAAAGTTGTCGTCGACCCCAAGAGCGCGCTTTACGTCACCGGGAGCGAACTTGATTACGTTGAATCCCTCACGGAAGGCGGTTTCAAGGTGAAGAACCCCAACGCCGCCACCACCTGTTCCTGCGGCGAAAGCTTCAGCGCATGACGGATTTCTTTGCGGCGTTGGCCGAGCCACGGCGTCCGTGGTCCGACCCCGAGGCGCTGAAGGAGAAATTTCACCAGCTCTCGGCACAGGTTCATCCCGACCGCGTTCACTCCGCCGAGGAAGCCGACCGGCGGGCCGCAGGCTCGCGCGCCGCGGAATTGAACGCCGCCTTCCAAACCCTGCGCGAACCAAAGTCGCGTTTGCAACATTTGCTCTGGCTCGAACGTGGCACCAAGCCCGGGGACCTCAAGACCATTCCCGAAGACATGGTCCAGTTGTTCGCCAGTGTGGGGCGCGTGCTGACGCAAACGAACCGGCTGCTGACCGAGCGAGGCCGCGCTCACTCACCGCTCGTCAAAGCGCAACTGTTGCAAACGGCGATGCCGCATCTTGAAGCAATTGCCCAACTTCAGTCGGCTGTGCAAACGCGACGCACGACGCTCATGACAGAGCTGGCGGCCTTGAACCAGTCGTGGGACATGCGCATGACCGAACCGGCGGAACGCGCCAACGCTTTGGCTGAAGTGGAGCGGCTCTACCATCTCTTCGGTTTCATTGACCGCTGGTCCGGTCAGTTGCAGGAACGCTTGGTGCAACTGACTCTCCCATAGGCAACTTAAGCTGCGGCTGCGCTCGGCCGCGCGGACAGGATTGTCCATCCGTAGGACAAAAACATCGCCGCCAGCCCATCCCAAGCCGTCAAATCGGGCAGAAAAACGGCCGTTCGCGTGGTAAATCTGGCGCAATTACCACTTCCACGATTTGAAATCTTTGAAAACCCCGGTTGGTATCGGGTCTGCTTAACGGACGTCCATGACGATGTTCATGACCCAAGTCACTCGGGGTCAGACATCCCTTGCCACCTGCGTCTTCCACGCGCGGGTAACGGGGCCTGCGAGATTCCGCTAACAGCGGCCACCGCAAGGTGGACGTTCTTCTTCTAACTGGGTTTGGTTTCTGACGGGCCGCGCAAGCGGCCCGTCAGTTTTTTGTCCAGCCATCAACAGGCCGCCAGCACTCGTTCCCACTGAGCCGCGTAAACCGCCAACGTGCCTTCCGTCCAAATCACAAACCTGGCCCGGGCCAGCTTTTGTTCCACCGGCCATTGGGCCGCTTCCCGCCGGTCAATTTCGGCGGGCGCCCAACCGCGGTCCCCCAGCCGCCTGAGTTGGGTGGCTCTGGAGCAAGCCACGCAGACAGTCGTGTCAAAGGCTGCTTCGACGTGCGTTTCAAACAGAAGCGGGATCACCACCACGGCCCGGGCCATTCCGTCCGCCCGCCAGCCGTCCAGTTGCGCGGCCCAGGTTTCAGCGATTTTGGGATGCAGAATAGCTTCGAGCCGCTGGCGTGCTTGCGGGTTGTTGAAGACCAAATCCGCCAGCACTTGCCGCCTTAATTCTCCCGACGAAGTCAGCACGGAAGGGCCGAACGCGGCGGCAATCTCGGCCAAGGCCGGGCGGCCGGGCTGGGTAAGTTCACGCGCCAAGTCGTCCGTGTCGATCACAGCCACTCCGCGCTGGCGCAGCAGTTCTGCGCCAGTGGATTTGCCCATTCCCATCCCGCCGGTGAGTCCGAAGGTTTTCACCCGACGTTTGACCTGGTCCGACCGGAGCCAGCGGTCACGGCGTCAGGCGAATCGCCCGATAAAACCGCTTCGCGTGACTGGGTGCGCTCGAATCCGTGAACTTGATGATGCCGCTGCCCGGCGCCGCATTGGTGGCGATGGGCGTCCACGTTGCCAGATCCAGCGAACCCTGCAAAACGTAGGTAACGCCGGCCTGACCGGTGAGGGTCACCTGGAAGTTCTGGCCCGGAGCATCGTAGGCACCACTCAATTGCGCCGGCATCGGCGTGACAACGGACGTTGTGATCGTGGCCGAGTTATCGGATAGATCAATGTCATCCTGCACGGCCGTAACCGTCACGAAATTCGCGGCATTGCCGCCGACCGTCTGACGAACCTGCACTTCGAATTGTGCCATGGCACCCGCCGCCAGCGCACCGACGTTGAAACTGACAACCCCAGCGCCGCTCGTGTAGCTGCCTTGCGAGGTGGAAATCGATTCCACCGTGGCGCCCGCAGGCAGGGTTTCCGTCACGATGACGCCACTGGCGCCGGCCGGTCCGCGATTGGTGACCTGCACCAGATAATTGACCGTTTCCTCGGTGAAGATGCTGCCCGGCGTGCTGGTGGCTGCCACGATGCCCAAGTTGGCCAGCGGACTGACCGGCTGGGTGATGGTCAGGTCCAGCTCCCAGCCGCCATTGATGGCGCCTGCGTCGCCGGTTGAATCATCCACCACATAGAGGGACCAGTTGCCGTTGGGATCGGTCCCGCCAAACGCCGCCAACTGGCTGCTCCGAACCCCGGCCGGCGCCGGAGCGGGCATGGCATCGCCGGACTCATAATCAGTCGGCTTGAAATTGCCTGACACCAACGCTGCGGCATTCGGCAAGGCGGCCGCCGCGTCGTCGTCGAATTGCAAGGCCAGATTGGTCACGCTGTATCCGCCTCCCGCATCCGACATGAGCATCAGCTTCTGTCCCTGCGGCCCAACCAACATGGCATCCACATCAGACGGGAAGCCGTGCGTGAAACCGTTCAGCTTGACCGTCACCTTGCCCACCAGCCCGGTCACGCCCGCGACGGTGATCGTCGAGGGATAGGGTGCCGCGATGCCGCGGTCGGGAATGATGATGGGAACCGTGTTGGTGAAGCTCAACCCGCGGGACAAGCCGAAGGTGAAGGTGAGCGAACCAAGCGGAGCGCCGTTGTCGCTCAAATCCAAAGTCGCCGTCACCTGACCGCCTGGAACATTGGGGGCCGTGAAGGTAAAGTTGCGCGCCGTCGGCGAGCCGTCGGGCAGCAAGACCCCGTAACTTTGAGCACCGCTCGGCACACCCACGCCGCCGCTGGCCTGCAAGGTCGCCACCAAATCCGTTGTGGGCAATTGACCGGTGTTCGCAAGCGTGAAGGCCAGCGTGACCGTTTCGCCCGCATCAATGGCGCCATTGGGTGGATTCTGGCTCTCGGTCACGGCCGTGGCACCGACAGCCACAATGATCGGCCGCGGATTGACCACCGGAACCACCACGCTCGCCGTGTTGTTGGCGGCGTTGGTGTCGTTCGATTGGGTGTCCACCTGCACGGAGTTGGTCACCGTGACGGGCGCTTGCGCCACCAAGGTGATGGTGGCCATGGCCGTTTCGTTGGCGACCAGATCCCCAAACGAGCAACTGACCACACCGCCCGAGAAATTGCACTGTCCCTTCGTGGCGACGGCGCTCTGGAAGGTCATGCCGCCGATCACCGGGAACGATGCCACCGTGCCCAATGCCTTGCCGGGGCCATTGTTGGTCACCATGACGGTGTAGGTCAGGTTACTGCCCACCACGCCCGCCGTGGGTTCCACTGCCAGTCCTGCGCCCACGTCCGCCAAAGGCAGATTGTTCGTGACCGACAACGTCGCCAGGTTATTGGCCGCGTTAAGATCAATTTCACTGCCCGCAACCGAAGCGCTCACCCAGCCGGCGCCCGCAGCCACCGCCCTAGCCACGAGGGTCACGGTGGCGGAACTGTTGGTGCTGAGCGAACCGAGGCTGCACACAACCTGGTTGCCGTTGGTCGTGCAGACACCCTGGGAGGCGCTGACCGATTGCAACTGCAGTCCGGCCGACAGCGTATTCGTCACCACAACACCGTTGGCGACGCTCGGCCCCCGATTGGTTACGACAAATGCAAACGTGGCCGTGTCACCCACCAGTCCGACGCCGGGCGTGACGGCCCCGGCAACGCCGAGATCCGCGAGTTTGTTCACCGGGCTGATCAGCGTCAGCCCCAACCGCCAGCCGGACATGATGCTGCCCGCGTCACCCGAATTCCGATCCACGACGTAAAGCGACCATGTTCCATTTGGATCCTGATTGGCGAAGGCCGAAAGCAAGCCGCTGTAAGGAGCGACAGGGGCGGGGGACGGAAACACCACGGCCGAATCATAGCTGGCCGGCTGATACGTTCCCGAAACAATCTGGTCACCCGCAGGCACGGGCTGGCTGGCGGTGTCGCTGAAGGTGACCGTCGCGTTGTTGACGGAGTAGGTGCCGCCAGCCGCCGCCATCAGCACCACCTTCTGCCCCGTCGGACTGACCAGCAACACATCCACGTCCGGAGCGAAGCTGTGATTCAGGTTGCTCAAAGTGGCAGTCACCTGGCCAACCGTTCCCGAAACCCCCGAAACGGCGATCGTGGAAGGATAAGGCGTCGCGGAACCCACATCCGGGATGGTGATGGCGGCCAGGTTCGTGAATTCCAACTGGCGTTGCAGGTTGAAGGTGAACACCACATTGGACAGGGTATTTCCGCCGTCGCTGATTTGCAGCGTGGCCGTCACCGTGCCTCCGTTGGTGCCCGCGGAAGTAAAGGTAAAGGTCTTCGCCACTGGCAGCCCGCCGGGCGTCAACACTCCGTATGCCTGCGGTCCACTGGGGGCGGTTACACCACCGGTCGCCAAAAGCGTGGCCACCACGTTCGTGTTGGGGATGTTGCCGGCGTTGCGCAACCGGAAATCCACGCTGACCGTTTCACCCACATCAACCGCCCCGTTGGGAGGGGCAAAGCTCTCAGTCTGCAGGGTCGCACCGGCGGCCACGATGCTGACAAATGGCGTGGCAACAAGCGTTGTCGCCACCGCGGTGTTGTCGGCCAGATTGGGATCAGCCTGCGTGCCGTTCACACTCGCCGAAGTTGTCATGGTGCCGACCGCCGTGCCGCGGCCCACCAAAGTAAACGTGGCGCTTCCCCCGACCGGCAGGCTGCCCGCACTCCAGACGGCCGTGCTGCCACCAATCACGACCGAGCCCTGCGAAACATTGCTGCTGACGAGCGAAAGCGCGGCTGGCAGCGACTGATTGACAACCACCCCGGTCGCCGGATTGGGACCACGATTGGTGACGGTCACCAGGTAGGTCACATTGCTGTTCAGCACGATGGGATCGGGCTGATCCACCAAACTGATGGCCAGATCCGCAGCTTCACCAACGCCTGTCGCAATGGTCGTCACGTTGTTGGCAAGAGTGGGATCACCCTGATTGCCAGCCACCCGCGCCGTCGCGAAGATGGTTCCCGCGCTCAGAGGCATGGTATTGATGGTGGCCGTTGCCGTGGCTCCATTGGTCATCGTCCCAATCAGACAGATGACCACGTTGCCATTGATAACCGCGCTGCCTTGCGAGACCGAAGCGCTGGCGATCAGAACTGAAGCCGGAAGCGAATTCGTAATCACCACGCCACTGGCCGTCGTTGGGCCGTTGTTCAAAACCGTGGCAGTATACGTCAACGCTCCTCCGACCGTCGTTGGATTCGGAAGCCCGGACAGCGAAACGGCCAAGTCAGCGGTCGGGAGCTGAACCAGGGTGGTGGCCGTGGCAATATTATCCGACGGATCGATTTCCGGTTCCGTCGAGGAAACGGATGCCGTTGAACTGATGGCTCCAGCCACGTTCGGCTGCACCACCACTGTGACCTTCGCTGTTGCTCCGATGGCCAGATTGCCAAGGTTGGCGGTCAGCACTCCACCCTCCTGAGTGACCGTTCCCGCACTGGTGGTGGCCGAGACAAAGATCACGCTGTTTGGCAGGTTTTGGCTTACCACAACGCTCTTGGCGGTGTTCGGGCCAAAGTTCGTCACATTCAAGGTGTAAACCAGATTGCTGCCAATGGTGATCGGATCGGGTGCATCCTGCATCGACAGTGCGAGGTTGGCGCCCGGGCATTGACCCCCGCCATCTTCACACTCCACGGGATAGAGAATCAACGACCAGCACTGAATGCTGCCCACATCCTGCGCTCCGCCATCCACGGCCCGAAGCTGCCAATTCCCGTTGGCGCTGGCTTGGGATTTTCCTTTGAAAACGGCCAACGGCGATTGCGGCTTGAAGACGCCAATGAAGGGAGGATTGCCGGAGGAGATTGGGGTTGTGGCGTCGTCATCGAATACCGTGCGCAACGAGTCCGAACCGCAGCCGGAGCCAAAATTGTGTCCGCTGCCACCCGCGTTGGCGGCCAAAACATTGGTGGTGCCGTCAGGGGAAATGAGTTGCAGGGTGAGGTCCGCATCAAAGGTGTGCTGCAGGAACAACGCCACCGCGACTTTGCCCAGATTGCCGGGGAAATTTGTGACCCAAATGGGCGAGGACGCACCGGCTGGATTGTTGTCCGGAATCGCCACCGGCAGGCTGCTGTCATAACGCAACGGGGTGCCCAACACTCCGGTATCGAGCGTAAACTGATTGGTATTGGCGCCGAGATTTGATTTGGCCGCCACGGTGAATTTAACCGGAGTGCCACAGACAAAATCCGGAACAACACTGACGCGGAAGGGACCGATGTTTGAAACCGCCGCTCCAATCGGGAAAACCGGGATGGTAACGGTGGGAACAGTGATGTAAACGCCCGGAGTGGTCGTGGCGAGCGTGAGCGTCACGGATGCACCGATGGTGCCGCTCCCGTTGGTCAGGGTGAGGTAAATCTCATCACACTCGTTCGGATCAATCATCCCGTTCTCGTTCCCGCCCCGAACGACTGAACTGACCAATTGCAGACCGGGCGTGCTGAACGACTCAACCACGCCCGTTGTCGTGTCGCTATCCGGAGAGGTGGCGCCAACTCCGAGACCGCGCTTCGCAAAACCCCGCCAAATTTCACCGATATTCGCCCCCCCGTTGTCAACCTGGTCCGCCAGAATAACGGCATCCCGGGCTTCAACATAGGTTGGGCTTGCCGGCGTGAGTTTCATGGCATCCGTGATGAGTTGCAGCATCATCAGGTTTCCATCAGCGCCATACTTATGAATCATGTTGGCCCGGACCTCCCAGAGCATCGAGCACCAGATCTCACCTTGATGATGCACCTCGGAGGCTTCCGTGGGATCAAACGGGTAGATGGGACTCCGTGGCACTCCGGCGTGCGGAATGACCTGGTTGGGGTCAACATCCTTGTATGTAAAAGGATTCTTCGTCATGTCCGTGGTGTAAGGGAAATGCCGGAGACCGAAGTAATAGTTTTCAGCCAACCCTCCCAGTTGGTAACCGGCATAACCCGCGGCGGCATAGACTGCATCAGGGTCATCTTCCGGACTGCTGAGAAGAGACAAAGCATAGAAGTCAGACCACCCCTCGCCCATACCATCGCCCTGCAGGTTGCCCAACCCCATGCCGCCGCCCACCAAACGCCAGCTGGTGCCATGGGTTGCTTCGTGAAAAATCACATCGGAATCCAAGTCGCCATCCCGCTTGGGGGTCGGCCAGCCCCAAACAAACATGGCGATTTCGCCGTTGATGCCGTCCGGCGCCGGACTGAAGAAGGCGTTGTCCTCCAAACCGATATCCGCACCGGCTTGAACGTGGCCGATAATCTCATCATTACCCAAGCCGCCACGTCCCAAATTGTCATGTTGATAATTGCCGTATGCCTCGGTGAACCCAAGCTCGTATAACATGTCATGGTAGACATTCAGCTTGTAAAACATCTGGACCACTGCCGCGTTGGAGTAGGTGATGGGGTCCTGCCCCAAATCCAAGGGGAAATCGAACGCGCGATTGGCGTCTCCCTGCGGCCGTCCCACATCCGGAACGCCATCGAGATTCCGGTCCAAATAGGTATCCGCATTGTTGCCGCGCGTTTCGTTGTCGCCATCGTTGATCCAGCCGTTCGGAGAAGCGACGACGGAAAACGCATTGGTCGTCACCAGCGTCCGGGAAACCAAAGGCGGCTGGCCTGCATTTGGGGTGGGCCAGCCCGGCGAAAACGGTGACGGGCTGTCGCTGGTGTAAACATTGTAGGACGCGTCGCTGATGAATCGCGTGAGATTCTTGCGCACCAAAGTCTCCCCGGTGGTGGCGTCCACCAGGACTTGGAAACGTTCCCCCATCACCCGACTGGTCAGGTAGAGTTCCCAAGCCAGCCGCAGATTGTCGCGATCCATGGGCAGCCAAACCAACCGGGCGTGCGCCTTGCGGTTGCGAACCGCAAAACTGGAGTAGGATCCGCCCGCTGACGATTCCCCCTGCACAACCGTCTCTCCAGCCCCCAAAGGCTCTCCCATGGCCCCCATTGCATTCGCGATGGCTTCTTCCGCCGATAGTGTGGGCGTGGCGACGGATCGGGACGCCGTGCTGCGCAGGTTGGGAACAAAGCGGCTGGCCACGCTGACCAACTGGCCCCCCGCCGTAAGGTTGGCAACCAGTTTCGCCTCAAAAATCGGGACGCCGCCCAACTGTTGCTCCCATACCGTTGTCCGAAGTCCGTTGCCCTTGCCAACCGCGTCGCGGACTTTCTGGGCCGAAGTCAGCTCGTCCGCCTTGAAACCAAACAAATCAGAATGTTCATCCAAAAAGAGACGAAGGCCGCGGTCGGACTCGCCCAAATACGCATTGGCGCCGGCCACCGCCGACACGCCGCCGCCCACACCGTTGGATCCGGTCAAGAAGCCGTCCCGGGAACGAACAAACTTCGGGGAGCCAAGGAGCTTGTCAAAATCCACCTGAACCCCCGGCACCTGCTGACTGAGGGCGCTGACACTCTGATTGCGCGCCGCAATCAATGCGGGAGCCGCAGGCGCGGTTTTACGGACGTCGATTTCCGCGATCCCGCTTGAACGCGCCGGGCGCTGAAAAGCCATGGCGGAGTCCACGGCTCCACCCATGATCGACAGAGCGACCAACACGCTCATCGTTGTTGAATTCCTCATCATCGGAAACTTTTTCATGTTGATCCTAAAACCACTGCTGCCTCTTCACTGAATACGCGCAACCGCGACGTCGCGCACTTTGCCCTCAATCCTCAAGGCATTCCTATTAACCCAAACGCGCCGCCCCGGTTTTCACTTCAGCCCCGCGCGACACCGGGCGGGCTTCAATTACGGACCCACCGGACGCACCCGGAAGAACTGACTGCCGCCCGTAATCGGCAAATCCAAAACGGGTGGCGGATTGGTCGCCACTGGCGTCCACGACACGGGCGGGGTCAAGCTGCCGGTGCTTTCCACAACAATGCCGGTCGTGCCCGGAGTAATGATGCGAATAACGCTGCCGTTCAATTGAGCCTGTATTTGCGGCGTGACCGTGGTCTTGACTGAGGCCGTGTTGTTGGCCTTCAACGGGTCGGTTACGGCTGAACTGACGGTTGCAGAGTTCGTGACGGTGCCAGGTTGCGCCGCCCACGTCACCAAGGTCACGGCGGCGGATGCGCCGCTGTTCAGCGTGCCAAGGTTTGCCCAGACCACGGCACCCGTGTGGCCCGCGGTGCCTTGTGAACCGGTCACGGAAGTGAAACTCAAACCAGTCGACAAGAGGTTGGTCACAGTGACATTGGTGGCGGCCGCCGGCCCCAGGTTGGTCACGAGAATTTGGTAGGTCAGCGGCCAGCCGGCAACCACAGGGTCTGGCGTGTCCGTCATGCCCAAGACCAAATCGGCCGTTGGCGCAGTGACGGCCGACACGGAGGTCACCGTGTTGTTCTCGGGATATAGATCGGAGACCCCGCTGGCCGCCACAGCCGTGTTGGTGAGGGAGCCGGTTGCGGAAGGAATAACGACCAGCGAGAGCGACGCTGTCGCTCCGTTCGCCAACGAACCAACCGACCAGGTCACCGTGCCAGATTGATTGGTGACCGTGCCAGTGGCCGTCGTGCCTGACACATATTGCGCTCCCGCCGGCAGCGTATCCGTCACGGAAACCGTGTTGGCCGTCGCCGGACCATTGTTGGTGACCCACAAGGTGTAGGCAAGTTGGGCGCCGGCGATGGCCGGCTGCGGCGTCGCGGCCATGCCCAAGCTCAAGTCGGACGCGGATGGGATTGAACTGCCGCGCGTAATGCTGATCCACCAGCCATTTGAGATCACCCCCGCTCCCGGGCTGGTGTCATCAATCACATAAAGCGACCAAACCCCGTTGGGATTGCTGCCCGCGAAGGCCGACAACGCATTGCTGTAAGCGCCGCCGGGCGCCGGCGCCGGGAACGGCGGCAGCGGTGCATAGGACGTTGGCTTGTAAACCCCGGAGCCGAAGGCAGTGCCCAGGGGCAGGCCATTCGTTGCGCCATCGTCGAACTGCAACGTCAGGCCGCTCACACTGTTGAAGCCGCCATCGTTGGCCATCAACAGGGTTTTCTGGCCGGCCGGCGAAACCAACAATGCGCCGACATCACCCACCGACACGTGGCTGAAGTTCGAGAACGTGATCGACATTTGATTGATGCCGCCCTCCACGCCGCTGACATTGATCGTCGAAGGATACGGATTGGCGCCAACCGGCGAAGTGCTGGCTCCGCGGTCAGTGATGATGATGGGGCTGCTGTTGGTGAAACCAAACGTTGCCGTGCCGACGCCGAAGGTGAAGACGCCACGGCCAATCGGTGCACCGTTGTCACTCAAGTCAAACGTGGCGGCAATGGTCTGGCCGTTTGTCGCGTTCACCACAAAGGTGAACGGCCGCGCGGTCACCGGGGCGCCAACCACCATGGCGCCATAGTTCTGTGATGTCGTAACCGGGGTGATGCCATTGGTTGCCAGGAGCGTCGCCGTGACATTCTGGGCGTTGGTGCCGGCACTGTTCCGGAATCCAAACAGCACGGTCAATGTTTCGCCCGGATCAACCACGCCGTTGTTGGTGGACTCGGAAACCAGGGCCGTTCCCGCCGGGATGATCAGGCTGCCGTCGTCATCCGAAATGGTCAAGGTGGCTGCGCCCGGACTGACAATGGAAGCGTCTCCCACCGCATTCGACAGCGTGAGCAAAACGGTGCGGTCCCCCGTAAGAATGGAATCATCCTTGAGGCCGACCGTGAATGTCTTGGCCGTCTCACCGTTCGTAAAGACCAGGGTCCCACTGGTGGGCGCATAATCTCCGGGGGCATGGGCGCTGCCGTCCCGCGTGCCATAGTCCACGGTGACCAGGCTGTTCGTGTAGTTGGTGCGGAGCACGGTAATCGTCGCATTGACGCCGCTTTCCACCACCCGATAGGCGGCCGTGGAGAACTGCAAACCGGCGTCGTTGTCCACGATGGTTGCCGTCAGCGTGCCCGGATTGAGCACCTGCGCGCCGCCCGTCGCATTGAACAGCGAAATGGTGAAGTTGCGATCCGGCTGCGGCAGCTTGTTGTCGGTGATGGGGACGATGATCGTCTGCTCTGTCTGGCCATTGGTAAACATCAGGGTGCCGCTGGTGGCCACGTAATCCTGGCCGGCGACGGCCGTGCCGTCCTCCGTGGCGTAGTTGACGGTCACCGCACCGCTGCCCGCATTGGAACAAACCACGGTGACGGCCAGATTCGTGGCGTTCTCGAGGACGGATTGAACAACATTGGTGAAGCTGATGCCCGGATCATTGTCAACGATGACAACGGAGGCGGGATTGGGCGCCACCAACTGAACGCCTGCACTGGCGTTCGTCAACGCGGCGAAGAAGCTCAGGTTGCCAGTAACGCGCGGGTCGCGCTGGATGGCAACGCTGACCGACTTGAACGTCTCGCCGACATTGAAGGTCAGGACGCGGTTTTCAGCGGTATAATTGGTTCCTGCCACCGCCGTGCCGTCGGCCGTGCGGAAGGTGACCGTCGATACGCTGTTCGAACCATTGAGCCGTTGGACACCGAGCGAAACCAGCGCATTGGTTTCGTTCACCACGTAGGCCGGGCTCGTAAAACTCATCGCCACATCGTCATCCAAAACCGTCACCGGGACCGATGGCGAACCGCCCAAGGTTGCCCCGCCCGTCGGGTTCGAAAGCTGGACGGTGAAAGTTTGATCGCCTTGCACCACGTTGTCATTGATCAACGGAACCAAAAAAGTCCGGTTGGTCTGACCGTCCGCAAAGCTCAACACGGCATTCGTGCTGACGTAGCGGATGCCGGGAACCGCCGTGCCCGCCAGGGTGTTGATATTCACCGAGACAATGCCGCTGAACCCGTTCGAGCGCAGAACCGTGATCATGGCATTCGTCGCAGACTCGCTGAACGCATACGCCGGCGCGCCAAAAACAAACTGGCCCGGCGCTTGATCCACATCATGAATTGTTAAAACCGCCTGCGAGGGATTCAGCAATACGGTTCCCACCGGCGTGCTCAACTCCAGATTGACCGTCTTGTCACCTTCCACCGCCGTGTTCCGCAACACCGGAATCGTAACCGTCCGGCTGGTTTCACCCGCCTGGAACGCTACCGTGTTTGTCGTTGGCAGGTAATTGACCCCGGCCACTGCGGTTCCGTTGGTCGTGGTGTTGAAGATGACCGAAGCCGTCCCTTGCGTGCTGCCCTGCCGCAGAATGGTGATGGTTGCCACACCGTCAATCGCATCCTCGTTGCGAACATAGGTTGCCGCCGAAAACCTGACCGCACTATCCACGTTGACGATGTCCAGGAGGGCGGTGGGCTGCGGTCCCAAAGTTCCCGCCGCACCGTCCAGCGACAAGGTGGCCAGCAGGTCTGACGTGATTTGGTAATCCTGAATCACCGGCACGGTAATGGTTGTTTCCACTTCGCCCACCGGGAAGGAAACTTGTTGGGTTACGCCCAGATAATTCACACCGGCAACCGCGGTGATGTCGCCCGTCTGAAAATTGACCGTCAAATTGCCGGTCCCGTTGACGCCCGTGCCTGACGTGCCACCCAGGCGGTGCAATGTGACCACCACATTCGTGCCATTTTCATTTACCACGTAGAGCGGCGCGGTGAATTCCACCTGGCCGGAGCCGGTCATGGAACCGCCGAAGAGACGGGCGATATGATTGGCCGTCTGTCCTTGGACTGCGGTGAAGCCGCCCCCCATCACCAAATTGCCGTCGGGCTGCACCACCAGCGCATCCACGAAGCCGTTCGCGCCCGAGCCGAAGTTGATCGTCGGATCCACGGTGCCATCCGGCATCAACCGCGTGATGCGCCGACGTGTCACCCCGCTGGCTTGAACAAACTCACCGCCAACCACGATCCGGTTGTCCGCTTGGATCGCAATCGCGTAAACCGAATCATTGGCCCCCACCCCAATCGCAAAACCGCCATCAGCCGAGCCATTCAAATTGAGCCGGGCAAGGTGACTGAACGGCTGTCCCGCTACGCTGGTGAACGCGCCACCCAGAACAATTTTGCCGTCCGATTGCAGCGCCAACGCCCGGACTTCCGCGTTCGCGCCGGCACCGGGATCGAAGGTCGCATCCAGTGAGCCGTCCGGATTCAGCCGGGCAATGCCAGCCCGGGCCACCCCGTTCACCGAACTGAAGGCGCCGCCAATGACAACCTTGCCGGCGTTGATGGTATTGGTTGGGTAAACCACAATCGCGTAAACCGGACCATTGACACCCTCAGCGAGGTCGAATTGCGGATCCACCGTTCCATTGTCGTTCAATCGCACCAAGCCCGGGCTGTTGAAGCCGTTGAACGTCGTGAAGTTGCCGCCCACATACAATTTCCGGGCGCCTCCCACAAAACCCTCGGCGAGTGAGAAAACCGGAGCGTCCGCGCCGGACCCGGGGTCAAACGTCGTGTCCAGCGAGCCATCCGTGTTCAACCGCGTCAGGTAATTGCGGCTGACATTATTGAAGGTGGTGAACTGGCCACCCACCAGCAGACGGGTGTCGCTTTGGCAAATCACGGAGCGCACCGGGCCATTGGCGCCACTCAAACCCGCCATGAATACGCTGTCTTCGACGCCATTGGTCAGCACCCGTGCCAGCCGGTTGCGGGGCAGGCCATTGACCGTGGTGAAGTCCCCGCCCGCGACAATGGAACCGCCGGGTTGGCGGGCCAACGAGAAAACGCTCCCATTGAAACCAATGCCGGCGTCGAAACCGGGGTCCACGCTGCCCGCCGGCTGGTTGAAGCTTTGCGCATCCACGATACGAACCTGGGTCGTTGAAGGTGAGCCGAGCACCGCCCCTCCGGGCGTGACACCCGACAGGGTGATGCCGAAGAAGAATGATGACGGATCGGCCACACCATCGTTCAAAATCGGAACCGTGAAGCTTTGACTGACAACCCCCGGGCCGAACACCAACGTGCCTGCCGTGCTGGTGTAGTTGGGCAACGGGCCGCTGGACACCGCCGTGCCGTCGGACGTGGCGTAGTTGACACTGATGGTCTGGGCATTGCCGCCAGACCGCACCACCGTAATCGTGGCGTAGCCTGCCGTTTCATCCACGTAGTAGGTGCCGAGCGTGAATTGGGGTGCGCCATAAAAATCTTCATTGGCGATGGTCACTGCGATGTTGGTGCGCACACCCAGCGCCCCAGGAATCGAAGGATTGGACAGCCGCACGTTGAAGTTGAGGTCCGGCGTAACGATGCCGTCGGGCAAGAGCACGACGTCCACCGTCCGCGGGGAAATATCTCCGCTGTCCCAATGCAGTGTGTTGGTCAGCCCCGTGTAATTCACCCCATCCACGGCCGTCCCATTGACCGTCCGGCACTGCACATCCAGCACCCCCAGATTTCCACCGGTGCGAGAGACCATCACGCGAAGATGACCCGCGTATTCGTTGGTTTGTGCAGCAACCGCAGTAAAGTTGATGCGTCCCGGCGGAAAATCGTCATCGATGATGCTCAACACAGCGTTGGTCAGCCCCAACGTGGCCCCGCCGGCCGCGCTCTTCAGTGTGAGCAGGATCGTCCGGTCGGCACTTTGAATCGTCGAGTCGTTCTTGATGGGAATGAGCACGGTCCGGTTCGTCACGCCTTGGCCAAATGAAATCGTGTTGGTCAGCCCTGAGTAATTGGCGCTCGTCGCCGTGCCATCCGCCGTGCTGAACACGACCGAAACCGGGCCGGAGCTGCCGTTCGTGCGGGTCAGGGTGATGACCGCATTCGTTCCATTTTCGTTCACCGTGTAGGTGGGCGCACTGAAACCAATCACGCCGGGCGAGTTGTCCACATCGTTGATTTGCAAGGAGGCCGTGGTCCTCGCCAAGGCGTTGCCCAGAGGCACGTTTTCGCCGCCCAGGAAGAAGATGTCCGCTTGCATGGGTGCGTCCAATTGAAGCTGAGCCGTGCGGTCGCCTTGGATGCCCGGATTGCGCGGGATCGTAACGTAAATGTCATCCGGGTCGGAGAGAATGGTGCTGTTCTGGAGCACGGTCAGCCCCACGTTGTTGGTGCCAAAAATACCATCAGCCAAATTACGAGTTCCCATGCCCCAAGTCGTGTCATAGAGCGGATTAACATGGTTGTAAGTGTAGTCGGTGGTGGTCTGAGCCAGCCCGGTGCCGCCCGTCCCGGGCGGCAGGGAGAAGGTCGTCTCGGCAACGCCCAGCGTCCCGTTTTCACGGAGCGTTTTGATGAAGACAAATCCGGCAGACTCATCAATTGAATACGTGTCCGTCAGGAAACCCACATTGCCGGGGCCATCCGTGTTGCCGCCCAGCAGACGCGCGACATTGTAGCGGTTGCGATAAGACTGGCGGCTGTAGCCGTAGGTGCCCTCCACGCCCTCATCGTAACGTGTTTGCGCGAAATCGAAGTCGTTCGTCTGAATGTTGGGATGAAGACGGCCTCCGCCCACTTGATGAAAACTGCCGCCAATAATCAGATTGCCGTCGGTTTGAACGGCCAAGGTCAGCAGGAAATTGCGCGGTTCCGCCGGATAGTCAACCTCGGTGGAGTAGTGCGTGGGAATGCCCGCGAATTGATTGTAGGCGGTATCCATGAAACTCGTGTCCACCTGGCCATTGGGATACAGCCGGGCCACGCCCGCCCGACGGGTTTGATTGACGTTCAAAAAGGCGCCGCCAATGTAGATACGCCCAGTGCCCGACAATTGAATGGCATACACCGTGTCATCCACCCCAGCACCAAGGTCAAACGCCGTGTCGAGCGTGCCATCCGTGTTGAACCGGGCCAAGTTGCGACGCGCCCGAAGGTCCACCGTGTCAAAAGCGCCGCCAACCAGCAACCGACCGTCTCCCTGCAAGGCCAGGGCATAAACCGGTCCGTTAACGCCCGTGCGCGGATCAAAGGTCAGGTCGAGCGAACCGTCTGCGTTGAGACGCGCAACCGAGTTGCGGAAGTAAGCGCCCGCCATGGTAAACCGGCCGCCCACGTAAATCGCACCGCCGGGGCTGACGGCGATCGCCTCGACCGGACCGTTCAAGGCATTTGTCGGATTGAACGTGGAATCCACGGAGCCGTCGGCATTCAAGCGGGCTATGTAGTAACGGCTCGCCCCGTTGACACTGGTGAATTCGCCACCGATCACAACTTTGCCGTCAGTCTGCACTGCCGATGCCCACACCGTGTTGTCGGCCCCGAGGCCGGGATTGAACGAGCCATCCACCGAACCGTCCGTGTTCAGCCGCGCCACGCGGGAGCGAAACTGACCATTGAAGGAGGTGAAGCCGCCGCCAATTACGATTTTCCCATCCGTCTGCAGCGCCAAGGTCGAGACGAAATCGTTCGCCCCGCTGCCCGGATTAAAGGTGCCGTCATTCGAACCATCCACGTTCATGCGCGCCACGCGATTGCGGGTGACGGTGTTGTAAGTCGTAAAGTCGCCGGCAATCAGGCACCGGCCATCCGCCTGAATCGCGCTCGAATACACCGTGCCATTGGCGCCGGGCGTCGCATTCTGCGGTGGATCCGTCACCAAATCGAAGTCCGGGTTGTGTGAAGCGTCCAGCGCGCCCGCCGGATAATCGTCATACAGAATGGTAACCGTGGCCTCGCTGACATCGCCCGGGGCGGCACTGTCGTTATCGCCGGTGCCGTAGAGCCGCAATTTAATGTCTTCGTTGAATTCGGGGACGGTGTCGTTATTGATCGGGAACGTAATCGCTTTGGGCGTGAAATCCCCCTGCCCCCAGGTAATCACACCACTGTAGGGCCCTTGGAAGTCAACCGGGTTGTCCGTAGGGGGCGAGGCCGTAACCGGGTCCGGCGTGGCGTAGTCGGAAGCGGCTTCCAACCCAAACCGATTGTCCAACAACTCCACCCCGCCCACTTGGTCAATCGCCCAGGCAATTTTGCGTTGGTCGGGTTTGTTGCCCTGACGATAGACATAAATGGTGACGCTGCCCGAATCCTCACGAGTGCGATACGTGGAGCGGTCAAAGTTTGCAATGGTGTCAATGTTGGTATTGGCCGGGTCCAAATCGAAGTTCAACAGGGTCACATCCTCCACCGAGTGGTCAGGATCCACCCGCGGCGGCTGAATGGTTGTGGACTCCAGCGGATCCAGTTGCGGATTGGAAAGCTGCACGGAAAAGTCCAGATCGTCGAAGGCGTCAGGATCCGAAAGCACCGGGATGATGACGCTCTTGCTCATTTCCCAGTCATTGAACACCAGCGTGGTGGTCACGGGGATGTAGTCCAGCCCGGCCACGGCCGCACCGTCCACGGTGGTGAGATCAACGGTGGCCCGCCCGCTGGCCCCGCCCACGCGGGTTACCGTGACTCGTGCGCCCTGAACACTCTTTTCGACATTTCCGGAAAACGCCCCAATAGGGCTCTGGCCATCTCGTTCAGACACGGCGTAACTGTCGGTGGTGAAGCGGAACACGCCGGCAGAATGGTAAGACCAGCTGAGCGCCAGAGCGCCACTGGCGCCACGATAGCCGTCCACGGCGATGAAATACGTCTGCCCTTGCTTCGCGTTGAAGCGCACCAGACTGGGGCCAAACCATGTTCCCACGGCACTCTGATTGGCCGGCGTGGCATCATCATTGGCCACCACAAAGTCAAGTTTGCCGACATCACTGCCCCCGGTATAAACCGCCAAAATCGTGTCAAAGCCGCTGCCGTAGGTGTCAAACTGCACCAACCCGCCCACCGGAGCGGTCCATTGGAACCAGGCAGAAGCCTGCGCTGGAAACCCCGCGTGTCCTGGCTCGCTGGGCTCAGCCGTGTAGCCCGTGGTGCTCGTGTTGGTCGTTCCGAAACTGCCCGTCAAAACTAACTTCTGGGCAAAATTGTCGTTGGTCACCTGCGCGTTGACAGCGCCGGCAAGTCCCATGAACGCCGCGCCAAAGACCGTCGCGGCCAGGATGGTCCGAAAAACGGTGCGCAAATTTCCGTGTCCGTTGTCTTTCATATCAAGCCATTCCAAGATTCTTTTGCGGGCCTCCGCCCGCGTCGCCTGCTGAATATTTTCCCGCCCGCGCCTTTGCGCCGTTCCGTTTGCTCCGCGTCAGGGTGCTTCGACGCTGACCTTGTAAAATCGGCTTCCCGACGTCAAAGGGGTCACAAACTGATTGGTGAAGGGCTTGCCCACCACCGGAGGGGAAACCAGATTGGTGACCAATTGCCAGTTCGGGGAACCCGTATTGGTGGCAGAATAGATGTGATTGGTCGCACCGCCAATCGTCAGCCAGGACAGAACCAGCATCCGGCTGGGCGAAGTCACCACTGACACGTCCACCCGCGCCAGTTGAGGGAGGAACACCGGCGACGGATCGATGCAGTTGGGCAGGCCATCGTTGTCGGAGTCCAGATTGCAACTGGTCACGAGCGCCGCGTTCAGGAAATTCGTCGAGCCGTTCGGATACACGACATTGGTGCCCGAGAAAGGCCCGGCATAACTGCTGATCCAGCGCAGGCGCCCGCCGTTCTTGCCGTTCATAAACTCGGCCGCCGAAGCGCCATCAATGGTGGCCTGCGCGTAGTAAACCGTCATCCCGGGTGCGATGCTCAATTCCGCCAGGTTGCCGTTCGCGTCAAAAAGGCCGGCGCTGTTGATTAACTCCAAGCGGTCAATGTAGATTGCATTGCTGGCGGCACCGGTGCCGGTGAAAGTAAACAGACTGTTCGCGGCGCCATTCAGGGCCAGGACACCCAAGGCCGCATTGTTCGTGAAACCGGAGTTTTGCGCGCCCCGGTCCGTTCCCGCCCACGTGTGGACCGCATTTTGGAATGGGATGGCCTGGCTTCGGATGGTCACGTAGCTCAAATCTCCCGCCGCCGGTTTTATGGGCAGACTGATGCCGTCCAGCACCTGCCACGTATTGGTGCCCGCCACCAACTGGTTGGTGACCGAAAGACGGAGGGTCCGGCCGGCATAAATTGTGTGGTTGCTGACGGTCACATTGCGGCCGGACAAGCTGACGTCGGCCTGAATGGCACTTAACAAGCCGCCGTCGTTGAGCGACAGATCGGAAACAGCCTGCACGCTGAGCGGCCCATACAGCGAATTCATCGTGCCCTGATTAACCAGATTGGTCGCCCAGACCGTCATCCCTCCCGCGGTCAGGTTGCCGAAATTGGCGAGCGAGCCGTAAGCGCGCGGGGTGCTGTTGGCATTATGCGCGTAAAAGTTGATCGTGTTGGTCGCGGCAATCAGGCCGTAATTGGTCAAGGCATTCAGATGAGAGGCGCTCTTGTCCCATTGAATTCCCAATGAGCCGATGCTGATTGATCCATTCGTCAACACCGTCAGCCGGTCCACGTCCAACGACAAGGAGCCGATGGCGTTCAAATTGTCGCCGACCACCAAATTGGTCGCGCGCAGGCTCGCATCAAAAATCTGCATGGCGGCGCGGTCATTGAGGAGCGAATCCACAAAGAGAACATTGAAGATGACCGAATTAGTGCTCCCGCCAAAGGCCACCGCGTTGGTCCAGACGGCACTGTAAGCGTCAACGGGCCCGTTGCAACGCGTGACGTAGGGTTCCAAAACGGACGTCATATCCAGATTGCCGTTGGTGCTGCCAAGGGCGATGTCCGCGTAGGGCGCACTGATGGACGAATTCGAACTGTTGACGAAGTGATTGGTGGCCTGAAGTTTGACGTAACTCAGCGCGGCCACTTGGGACAGGCTCGTGTCCAAGAGCCGGCTGGCCTTGATTTCGACCCGGCCCGGACCACCGCGAATTGCGTTGGTGGAAGCGGAAGTGGTGGGCGTGGGCGCCACCACCACACCGTAGGCCGAATATTGGGCGGAAGTCACCACGATGGGAGAACCACCGGTTCCCCAGAAGTCAGCCGGCTTGTCGGTAAAGGGGGTTCCGGCATCCGCGAAGGCCAGATTGAAGGGGGCGGTTCGTGAAATTTCGAAGTTGCTGGGCTGGAATGACAGCGGTTGAACCGCAGTGTTGTGCGGCGGTGGCGGCGCGTAAGGGTAATTGGTCAGATACGCGTTGGTTGCGCTGTAGCCGTAGGTGTCGGTCAAATAGAGCATGTTGGACTGAATCACCCCGGCCCGGTTGGTGTTGACCGCCGCCCATTCAATGATCGGAATGCCCAACTGGGTTGGTGAACCGCCCGCACTGGCAATCCGCGTGGTGATGTTGGGATTCGAGTTGCGGACGAAGACAATTTGGACCGATCGGTTGGTGCCCGATTGATAAATGAACTCAGCCGAGGTCAAACCGTTTGATCCCGCCCCAATGGTGTAACGCGGCTGTCGTATTGTGTTTGTAAAGTAACTGGGAAAGACAATCACGTCATAGAACGGTGTATAGGGGGAGAGTGCCGTGAACTGCAACTGAGGGCGAAGCTCATTGGTGCCAAAAAACCAGTATTGATCGAAGATGCCCTCCGGGGTTGTCGAGCCCCGTTCCGCAAAACCGCTGGTTTGGAGAATTCCCCGCGAGGTGTCCACGGTTTTGCCATCCAGGCTGACCAACCCATACTCACTCACACGCAACGCACCATGGTTGACGATGTTGGTGGCTGACACGAGCAGTTGAAAATCACCATAGATGGAGGCGTTGGTGGCCACGTTGCCCACCAACGGGGCATTGTAAAAATTCGCCGCCATGTGCCGCGGCCACGATTGGTCCGTTGGCGGCGCCGTGTCGAATCGAAAACCCGGACTGCCCGTGAACAAAAGCCCGCCGGTGACGAACACTTCATCCAGAAACCCGTTCCGCATTTGGTTCCGATTCGTGTAGTTCAACACGCTCGAAAATTCAAACGGCAGTTCCGTGGCGATGGAGAAAACCCCCTCGTTGACAAAATTGGTGGCATCAATGACTGGCGGAGTCGTGACAAGCCCGCCGTTGTAATAGGTGTCATCCGCCGCCCGGCCAGCCACCGAGGAAGCAAGGATCATGACACCGGCCAAAAAGTATCGCTTCAGCTTCATATCGCTCAAAGTGCGTGACACACGATTATCGTCTCAGCCTCACTGGGTGGTTGTAGCCGTGGTGTTGGTGGTGATATTGGCGCGCGGTATCGAAAAGGGACTGCCACCTCCGCTGCCGCCGCCTTGCAATACCAGCCATTCCAAGTCCTGAATGGATACATCCGTCGGAAACACGACAGGCGGATTGGTTGTGCCATCGAATGACCCCCAGATGAAACCCGCCAAAGAATTGATGGTGGAGAACGCCGAGGAGGCGCCGTCGGCTGGATAATAGCCTTGTAACCCATACATATAGGGTCCCAATTTGCTATAGGTAAAGAAAACGGAACCCTGAATCACGCCGGGGCCATCCAACGTGGTGGACCCATTTATGGCATCATTGTTTGCCCATCCACTGGTATCGGTTCGGCGGAACAAAATTGGAACGCCGTCTGACAACCCCAAGTCCGCCGCGGCAAAGACGATGTCCGGCTGGTCAACAACTCGCTGAATATTCTGACTCTTGAGGACGGAATTCGTGTAGTAGAAGTCCGTGTAGGTGTTGGTTTCGACCTGAAAATAGCCAACGCCAACAAGGGAATCATATCTGACCTGCTTGAACGTGATCTTGTCCACCCCGCCGCGCAGCGCCAAACTCACCACACTGTTCGAGCCATTGGCATTGGTGCCACCGGCGGGCTGCCAGGGCGAGGAGGATCCGCCGGCCACGGAATTGCTCGACAGGCTTTCATACTGAATGTTGGACGGCAGATAAAGGTAACGCAGCCCGCCCACATCATCGCGCGTCAGGCCGGTAAAAAAATAACCCGGATGAAGGCGGAAATCCCCCAAATCGGACGGCGTTGTCGCGTCATCAATGCCGCTCGCCACCGTGTTGAAGCCGTAGGAGAGCCCGTCTGCACGAAATTCGATGGCATCAGCAAACTGCGGCGCAGGGTCTTGATAGACCGGGTCGATGATGGCGAATTCATACAAAACCCCGTTCACATAGCTGGAGTAGTTCCACGTGATCGGGTCAAAATTTCGCTTCACCACCGTGTAGTAGTCGATGTTCTGGACGGTCTGCTTGCTGCGCAAAGTCCACACGTAACGTTCAGCGCTCGCCAATCCCATTTCCTCCAGCAACGCCGACAGCGTAAGCGACTTCAAATCCATGATCCCCAGGGCCTGCGCGGTATAGTTGGGCCGGGTCGTATCCGTGGGAAACTCCGCCAAATTGGAACTCATTTGCGAAACCGGCGGAAGCGCATTCAAGATCGTCAACGCCCGGTCAATCGCATTGGTGCCTTTGGGGCCGAAAAAATTCCAGAAGGATTCGTCGTAACCGTAGTAAATGGTCTTGATGTTCCAACGATATTCCTCGCCGATGTTCATCGGCCCGCCAATATCCGTGTCCAACGGGTTGTAACCAATTTCCGTCGTCTGCCACGCGGCATAAGGCCCAAGCAGCGCAAAGGCTGAAGCTGACGTGGCCGCACCCACCGCAGCCAGGACGAGAAGAAGTCGCTTATACTTGGCGAACATAAAATGAGTTATTCAACGCGAACCACCCGGAAAATACCCGCCGTGGCCAGATTATTAATGGTCACCGCATCACCATAACCCGCTGCGGTGCGCGGAGCCCCATAATCCGACCAGTTGACATAATCCGTGGAAACTTGAACCTGATACACACTCCCGGGCTGCGTATTCCAAGAGATCTTCAATCCCCCGGCCGCCTGATTAATGGAAACTTGAATCAAGTCGTAAGCCCGGCCCATCAAATCGAAACTCGTCCCAGCCACAAACGAAGTCCATGTCACCAAAAAACGACTGATGCCATCCGAGCAAACGGCCGGTTGCAACTGGCGCCCGGCGGTCGTTGTGTTGACCCGGAATTCGACACCCGCCAGTTTTCCGGAATTGCTGAAAAACTGGCCGTAAACCCCTTCCCAAGCCGCATCCTGTCCCATGCTCACCCACGTGGCCAGGTAGCTAGGCCCAAACGCGCTGAGCTTTGGAGAATACTGATTGCCATAGACCATGGTGTTCAGCCGGAAGGGTGACGCCACCACAGAGGCGGTCTGACCGCTGCCGCCAGCGCTGCTTACGTTGAAGATTTCCGCCATGACATCCCAACTGCTCCCAGGATAAGCCGAACCGCTGAAGGTTCCCGTAATTTGCTGCCGCGGCACATTGAGCTCGGACCAAGCCACGGCAAACCCGCCATCGGGTGACGCCGCAATATCCGGATGCGCACAAATGGCGTTGCCCGTGTTGACCAAAAATTCACCGCCGACTGCGTTCCCGGCGGAATTGAAGAGGCGCCCAAACGCATCAACGCTCGTCAGATTGCGTTCCAGCTCCGAAATCCAAACCACGACGAAGCCACCGTCCTTGAGCGCAGCCACAGCAGGCGAGCGCTGGTTGTTCGCCGTGAAATCGTTGATGCGGAATTCCGGACCCAGCTTCCCACCAGCCGCGGTGAACCGCTGTCCGAAGATGCCCTGGTAGCTGCCATCCTGTCCGTCGCTGGCCCAGACAACGATCACGCTCCCATCTGCCAGCGTGGCCACCGCCGGGTCGATTTGAAAGCTGTTCGTGTAGGTGTTTACCATCACGTCATTGGCAACGAAATTGGTGCCGGTGGGATTGAGAAAACGGGCAAAAATTTTCTGAAAACCCACGGTTCCGCCCTGCCACACGATCACCGCGCCACCGTTTTGCAGCAATGCCACCCGCGGCTTTTCCTGGTCACCTGCGGCGATGGAATTCACGCGAAAAATTCCGCCCGCCGCCATCAGCCCCGGGTTCAGCCGCGAGGCCCGAATGCCCAGACCGTTGCCGTCCGCATTGTTGTCCTGCCAGACCAGCACGCCGCCGTTGGTGTTGACGGCGGCTTGCGGCCAGGTTTGCTCACCGAGCAAATTGCCGACAATTGGGTATTCGTTCCCACCCGGAGAAAAGGCATTTTGAGCGCCTGCCAAAAACGGAAGCAGCAGCAGACAACTCGCCGCTCCAAGACGCCCGACGGAGCGTAGCGCGCATGACACCGATTTTGGGCGGTTTGCAATGAATGGCGACAGCGCGCCCACAAGGCGTGGAACAACGCAAGCCGCACCGCTGCAAAAAATAGCGATTCTGCGCATGGAATTTGGCGATGATGTAATCTGTGTGCGAACACTACCAAGCACAACAGGGCCTGTCCAAACTTTCTTGGTCATGCTCCGTTCAGTGCTCCGAACAACTCCCCTTGGCGGGCGCGCAACGCCGCAACGTCCGCCGCAAGGCTCTTAAATCCCCAGCGTTGAAACTGGCCAAACAACTTTTCCAAGTCCGCACCCCGGTTGATCAAGTCATCCCATCGGCTCAATCCGGGCACGGCGGCGTCCAGCCGGATCAACGCCTGGTTGCGTCTCACCGCCGCTTCCGCTTCCGCAAGGGAAGTTCGCAAACGCTCCGATGACACCTCGGCCAGGCGTGCGTAAATCGCGTCCAGACTGCCAAACCTTTGCAGTAACCCGGCCGCAGTCTTGGGCCCAACTCCCGCCACGCCGGGAATGTTGTCCACCGCGTCGCCAATCAGGCTGAGCCAGTCCACAATTTGAGGCGGCCTGACCCCGGTCTTGTTTTGCACATCGGATTCATCCCAAATCCGCTCGGACTTGTCAGCGGGATTGAGGAGACCAATGGCGGGACCGATCAATTGAAAAAAATCCTTGTCCGAACTGGCGATGACCGCCTTGGCGTCGTGCCGGGCCGCCTGCCAGGCGAAGGTGGCGATAATGTCGTCGGCTTCGACTCCAGGGTGTTGCAGCGAGGGGATTCCGGCAGCTTCCAAGTATTCCTGAATGTTGCCAATCTGCGTTTCCAAGTCATCCGGCATCGGGGGCCGCTGCGCCTTGTAGCCGGGCAGCGCCGCCATCCGCTCCGCGCTCAGCCCGCCATCCCATATCACCGCCAAGTGCGATGGCGCCACCAACATGCGCAGCCGGGCGAACATCTTGACGAAACCGTAGATGGCATTCGTCGCCTTGCCGTCCGGAGCATTTAATTTGCGAATGGCGTAGAAGGCCCGATACGCGTAGGCATGGCCATCGACCAGAAGCAGGGTTGCCATTTTCAACAAACCCTTTCTTCACCTTTCGATCGATGCCAGCGGCGCCGCAATCAGGGCAGGCAATTTACTTGGCGCCGGCGCTGCCATCCTGAACCACCGGCCGCTGCGGAGGAATCACCCGTTGGGCAAACGGAAGCTGGTCATCGGTGTGAACACGGTTGCCGGCAGGATCAATGATTGTAGGCGTGACGAAAATCACCAGATCCTTCTTCTGCGTCACGTTCGACTCGCTCCGGAAGAACCGGCCAAAGAAAGGCACATCACCCAGCACCGGGACCTTGTCCTTGGTCTTGCTCACGTTTTCCGAGAGCAGCCCGCCCAGCACGATGGTTTGTCCATCCCAAATGACCGAGGTTGTCGTCACCTGCCGCACTCGGAAGTGAGGCAGCGGCAACTGGGCGGTCAACGGCAGGCCAACGCCGCCGGCGCCGCTGGAGACCGACTGCGCCTGCGGGATGAAGCCGCCCGGGTCGTCATAGCCGATGAACTCGGTAATGGTGGGAATAATAACCATCTGAATGGTAAAACCATCCGCCGACACGTAAGGAATGACATCCAACACCGGACCGAAAGGCAGGGGCTGCGTATTGTAATTCAGGGTGGAACCGACCACGCCACCACCACCGCCATTGTTGGCCCCGAGCGTATTATTGCCACCGCCACTGGAATTTTGATTCAAATCGTTTCCGGTCACAATGGTGCGAATGTCCACGACCTGAAGCTGCGCCTGCCGGCCGCTTACCGTCGTGACATCAGGTGCGCTCAGCAGCTCAACGCCCTCGCGTTGTTCCAGCGCGCGCACCACCATGCGGAATTGCGGATCGGTCAGAATGCCGGTCAACGTTGCAACCGCCGGCGCATTCGCGGCGTTGCGCAATCCGGACGTCAGCAACTGATCGGAAGCTGCCGGTGGCAGCAGGTTTTCAGTGGATGTTCCTGGAAAGAACCCGTTCGGATTGGCAGCCGTCGGAGCACCATTGTAAGAAGGCGCCGTTCCGCCTTGGGCACCGATCGCACCGCCATTCATGAGAACGTTGCCAAGATACCAATCGAAACCGAACGCGCGTGTGTCATTCTGCGTCACTTCCGCAAACTTGGCACGGATGTTCACCTGCGGCGGCGCGATATCCAGCACTTGCACCGCTTGTTCGATGATGTCCAAATCTTGCAGGGTGGCACGAACGATCAGGGTGCCTTGACGGTCGTTGAAAAACACGGTCTTTGGCGGCGTCAGGTCAACGCCAAGACTCACAAAAAAGGCGCGCACGGCTTGTTGCACCACGGCCACACCTTGCGGCTGGGTGATGAAGGACAAGCCACCGCCGCCCTGTTGTCCGGCATTGCCACCGCCGATGGCACCGACACCACCAACTCCGCCAGCACCCGTTGCGCCACCGCCGCCAAGCGATGTGCCGCCGAACAGCGTGCTGCCCCCGCCGTAGCCACCACCACCACCACCGCCACCTCCGCCATAGCCACCACCGCCACCGTAGCCCCCTGCACTGCCACCCGCCACGCTTACGCGCGGCACAATCATGGTTGAACCACCCTGGCCGCCGACACCGCCGCCACCACCGCCGCCGTAGCTGCCGCCACCGCTGTTGCCGCCGCTGCCCGAGCTGGTTTGAACGTCACCAAAGGGAACCCCCTGCACGTTTTCCAACCCCATCCAGAAGGTGTTGGGATTTACCTTGAAGGTGCGGGTGTAAAGAGGCGTCGTTTCCTGGGCCTTCAGCGAGAACAAAACACCCCAGTCCTCGATGGAATATTTGATGGGGCGATCCGCGACGCGGACAATGATGTCCAGCAAATCCTGCAACCGAATATCGGCGAGCGGAGGATTGATTTTGATGGAGATGCTGCTCATGTCCACCGGTTCGGCCGCCACTGGCGCGGCCGCTACTGGCAACTGCGTAACCGGGTCGATTGTTGTCGCGGCCGCCTGAATCGGCGCTGCGGCCGTGTCGGCATTCGCGCTCATGAGGAAGTTGATGCCCTTCTTGTCCGGATCGCGGCGTTTGGCTTCTTCGCCCAGGTTGCGGAGGACTTCGCTGAGGGGCAACCCGTCATACATGACCGAATCGAGGTAAATGCGGTCGAGTTTGGAGATGATCTCCTGCCGGCGTTTGCTGGTGTAAACCAGATTGGTGTTCGCCATCGGATTCGGCACGGGGAGAGATTCCCGGGAAGTCGGCATTTCCCACGCGTTTTCCACGTCCAAAATGCGCTGCTTGGTTTGGATCTCGCGCTTGAGGATCGAGTTGGCCTGCCGCTTCTCCTTGATGAGGCTGGTGTAGTAGGCGGCCGCGAAATTGCCCGGCTCATCCTTCATCACCTGGTCCAACATTGCCTCCGCCTCGTCATACTTGCCGTTTTCGTAAAGCAGCTTGGCGTCCTGAACTTTGGTGGAGTTGTCCACGCGGTTCGTGGTCCAGCCGGGCACGCGGGTGAGCATTTCCTTGCTCGGCATCAGCCCTTTCATCTCGTCCAGCAGCTTGTCATTTTCGCGCTTGAATTCGATGGCCTCGGTATTGGTGGGGTTGACGCGCAAGACCCGGGAAACTTGCACGTCGGCTTCGCGCGGGTCGTGGCGCTTTTGCGCCGCCTTGGCGAGCGTCATGCGGACGTTGGTCAATCCCTGAACGACCGTCACCGTTTCGGCGTCAATGCCATTGGGGCCGATGCTTTGAACCAGTCCGAGGCAGTCTTCGTAGAGTTTGGCTGCGGAGGCCAGGTCACCCCGCCGTTCGGTGTCTTGCGCCTTGGCAAGCTTCTGGCGCAGCAGGATGGTGTCGGCTTGACGTTTGACCGCTTCTTGCACGGCCGCGTCCGTGTCCGCAGTCACTGTCTGCGCGGGCAAACCAACGGGGCTGACGACGAGCAAGGCCAAGCCAACAGAAATGCCGATTTTTCTAATCATGGGATCGCTTCTATTTTCTCCGCCGCGTCCAAATCAAGGCTTCACGTCCATTCGAACGGTGGTCTTTTTTCCGGAACGCGCCGAAACTACAACTTCGGTCTCGTTGATAGCAACGATATTGTATTCTTCGCTGGCGAATGTGAGCTTGTCGCCCACCCGGCGGTTGGGCCAGGAACGATTCTCGGGCGGATACTTCAAATCCGCGAGATAGCCATCGATGCGCTTGAAGGGCTTGTTGCGCGCCACGGTGATCTCGTCATCCGAATCAGCCAGATCAATGACCAGGTCGGTGGGATTTTGCGCCGGGCCTTTGATGCCCGTTAGTGTGAAAAACTCGGTCTTGGTGTCGATCGACGCGTAGGTTTGCCGCTTGCGCCGGTCGGCCAGCTTTTCGGCCGCCTGCCGCTCGATGCCAATGGCGTAACGCGCACCGGTTTCGTTGGTGATCACGTTGTCGAAACTGATGATGGTGTAGAGCGGCGCGGTGCGGACGACCAACAGCGCGGCGGGTCCGATTTCATTGCCGCTTTGCACCTTCAACGGCCGCCCGTCGGTGGTTTTTTGCCAGAGCACCGGGTTGAACAACCGGTGGCCCGTGGAGAAATCCAGCATCATCGGGGACTCAGCCCGCTTCAACGAAGCCTGCGCCAAGGTGAGGTCCACCGGCGGCAGTGGTTTGATTTGCGGATTCAAGATGCGGTTCCGCGTCTCCTGCATCAGTTCCTTTTCGCTGGCGATTTTCAGCGGCAGGAAGGCCACCGCCACCGCCAAGCCGAGCAGCACCACGCCCAGCAAAACCTTCTCCCAGTTCTTTTTGATGAAATCCATGGCGCTATTTCTTGGAGGTCAGCTTAACCACCTCGATCAACAAGGTTGCCCGAAGTTGTTTCTCATCGAGCAGCGTCGGCAACCCGCCCCGGCCGGGCACGGCCGTTGGCGCGGCCACCGGCGCATAAACGGGCCGCCGCGGATAACCGCCTTCGCCGGGAATGGCTCCGTAGCGCGCCCCGTAGCGGCGATTCAAGGCGGATTCCGGCATTACGGGCGGCAGAACATAGGTTGGGGTTGCGAGGTCCACGTTCACGCCCGGCTCGCCTCCCATCATGCCCGTGGCCGCCGCCGGCTCCACGTTGATGCCGCGCACAATGAAGCCGTAAGGCGAGGAGGCGAAACCGGAGAGAACGCCGGCCAGCTCGGAACTGAAGCAACGGATGGAAACCTCGTAAGGCGAAATCAAAGCAACGTCGTTGGTCACCGTCGTCCGATCCAAATAATCGGTGGTCGCCTGGGCCTCGTTGTCATGCACCGAAACCCGCTCGCGCCGGATGCCATCCAGGGCGTTGATGCGGGCGGCGAAGAGAATGTCGCAGATGGCCTTTACTTCGCCCAGCTGGGTCGCCAGCGGTGGCACTCCGGCGCGGTCAAACATAATCCGGTCCCGTTCGGCCGTGAATGAAAAGTAGTAGTTGGTGGCCAGCTCGACCCCGCCGCGGGCGGCCTCCTTGCGCATTTCGTCAATGGTGCGCCGCAAGGCCCCCGCCAGCATGGCGTTGTTGATGTTGGTCGCATCCGGAATGCGGGGAATCGGCTTGAAGACTTTGGCGGTCTGCCCAATGAACGCGCGCACTTCCTGTTGTTCCTGCCGCGCGGCTTTGATGTTGTCCGTCTTTTCGTTGCCGGGATGCGGGCTCTGCCGGTTCAAACGCTCGAGTTCGTGATATTCGGCATCAAGCTTCTCGAAGGCGGCAGCGTTTTTACCCATGCTGGAGTAGAGGTAAAAACCGGCCAGCCCCATCAGCGCCAGCGCCACGACGGCGCCGATGACGAACATCAGATTTCGCTTGATCCAGTCCATACTAGAGCTTGAGGGGACGCTTCAGGCCGAGAGTGACGCCGAAGGAAAACGTCATGTTTGCATCGTCGGGTGTGACCTGCGGGGACAGGACGATGTTGGTGGAATTGAACAACGGACTGGCGCTCAACTCGGCTTGCAGGGCGAACGGAACCACCTCGCGGGCGATTTTCACCCCGTTCATTTCCACATCGACCGAGCGACACACCAGTTCCACGGAGGATATCTCATTCGTATTGGCCACGGGGGCGCCACCCACTCCCGGCATGCCTGGTTGCCCCATGCCGTCCGGCGTCATGCCCGGCTCCGCGCCCGGCATCCCGTTTGGATTCGGCGGAGGCGCAACTGGCACCTCGCCCGGCATGCGCCGCATGTAGCGGGCGGCCAGTTCAGGCGGCAAGCCCATCGGCAAGGCGGGCGTGGCCCCAGGAGGCGTAATCGTTCCCATTCCCGCCCCACCGAGACCGGCGGCGCCCAGGCTGGGCATGGATGTAAATTTTTCAATCCAGACGCCAGTGTCGGCCCCGAGCTTCTTCTGCGTGCTGTCTTCCACCCGCGCCAGGATGCGCCGTAATTCGGCCAGAACGTCCGCCCAATAATAACGGTCGTCGATCCACGTCGTCACCTGTGCCAGGTCATTCGTTGCCTTGTTCAGATCGGCATACGCAAGCTTGAACAGTTGTTCCCGCTGTTGCAGCGGCTGCACCTTCTCACTCAAGGTGGTGTATTCCCGCTCTTTGACGTCCGCCAGTTTGGAAAAGAGCCAGCCGGTGGCCGCAACCACCAGCACCAAACTGAGCACGGTCAAAATGAAATAGGGCTTTTTCTGATTAAAACTCTGCCAGCGCAAGGTGCTTTCCGGCATGAGATTCAACTCGACCGGACAGTTGGCCAGATTGCGCAGTCCCAAACCCACCACTTCGCCCATGCAATGCGCCACCCGGGCCAGTTCCTCCAAGTTGACTCCCGGATCGATCTGCAAATTGCGGAACGGGTTGAAATACTCCACCGGCACGTTGAGCTTCTCAGCGAAGAACTGCGCCGTGTAGGGCATGACGGACGCACCGCCCGACAAGAAAAGGCGCTGGGGCGCGGAACCGCCCTGCTGCCCGCGATAAAACTGCATCGTCTGATTGACCTGAATGTGCAGCCGCGTCATGAACTGGCGGGCAATCTTGGAAATGGCCGCCTGGTGTGGGTTCTCCGGCTCCTCGTAGGCGCCGCCCAAGCTCACAAATCCTTCGTCAATCTTGATCTGCTCCGCCTTGGGGAACGGGAGTTTTGACTCGTTGGCAAAATCCTGCGTGATGGAATTGGCGCCCAAATTGATGCTCCGGGCGTAAACTTTCCCTTTCTCGAAGAACAGCAAATTGCTGGTCTTGGCGCCAATGTCCAGGAGCATCGTGCAGTCGTCCAAGTCGCCATAATTGTAGCGAAATGCGTTGCACAGGGCGGCGGGTGAAACATCGGTGATTTGCAGCGACAACCCGGCGGCTTCGGTGGCGTGAAACAGGCCTTCCACCACATCCGCCTTGATGGCGACGAGCAAGACCTCCAATTCGCCCGTCGGCGTGGCGCCCAGAATCTGGTAATCCCACACCACCTCGGCCAGCGGAAAGGGAACGTTTTGCTGGGCTTCGTATTGGATGATTTGGGTGACCTTGCTGGAATCGACCGGCGGGAGTTTGACGAACTTGGAGAAAACGTGGAAACCGGGGGCACAAACGTTGACGCTGTTGGCCTTGATTCCCCGCTCGGCGATGAGTTCCTGCAGGGCCTTTAGCACGACCGCCTCGCGCTTGGACTCCTGCGCGCCTTCGGCCCCAAGCGGCTTGATGCCAAACTGCAGCAGACGCAACACGCCGGCCTCATCCACCTCGAATTCGGCGAGCTTCAGGCTCCCAGCCCCGAAGTCGATGGCCAAAAAATTCTTTGTGTTCAACATCTGCGTCGCCGTCCAAATTAGAGTTTAACCGGGCCTGATAATTTGCGCTGTGACACCAGCTTGTTTCCGCAATTTTGCTCCGGCGGTCAAACAGAAAATCCCCGCCTCACAACCTCCGGGCTGGCAAAACACCACCGCTCAGACGCGGGAACGAAAGTATTCAATGGTCTTTTTCAACCCCTCAGCAAGCGGCACCTGCGGTTCCCACTTCAACAAGGTGCGCGCCTTGGTGATGTCCGGCCGGCGCTGCTTGGGATCATCCTGCGGCAACGGTTTGAAGGTGAGCCGGCTCCTGGATCCGGTAGCCCGGATGATTTCGCGCGCAAACTCCACCATCGTCAGTTCGTGCGGGTTCCCGATGTTCACCGGCAGGGCGTAGGCGGACATCATCAGACGATAAATCCCCTCGATGAGATCGGCGACGTAGCAAAAACTGCGTGTTTGTTTGCCGTCGCCAAATATCGTGATGGGTTTGTTCGTCAATGCCTGGCTGACGAAGGCCGGCACCACGCGACCATCGCGCAAGCGCATGCGCGGTCCATAGGTGTTGAAGATGCGCACAATTCGCGTCGGCACGCCGTGCTCCCGGTGATAGGCCATGGTCATCGCCTCGGCAAACCGCTTGGCTTCATCATAACAGCCGCGCGGGCCGATGGTGTTCACATTGCCCCAATATTCCTCCCGCTGCGGGTGCACTAGCGGGTCGCCGTAGATTTCAGACGTGGACGCAATGAGAAAACGAGCGCCCTTGTGTTTGGCCAGGCCAAGCGCCTTGTGCGTGCCCAAAGAACCCACCTTCAGGGTCTGAATCGGGAGTTCGAGATAGTCAATCGGACTGGCCGGCGAGGCAAAATGCCAAACGTAATCCACCGGCCCGTCGAGAAAGATAAATTCGGTGACATCCTGCTGAAGAAACCGAAAATTGGGATTGCCCGCCAGATGGGCGATATTGTCCACCGTGCCGGTAACAAAGTTGTCGATTCCGATCACCTTGTGGCCACGGGCGATCAAAAGGTCGGTCAAGTGCGACCCGAGGAAACCAGCGGCGCCAGTCACCACGGAAACGGGTTGCGATTTCGCCCGACGAATTCTCTTCGGCTGAGTCATGTGGGTAATGGGTTGGGTTGTCTGAAATCCTATGGAAGCTTCACTTGGCGCCCGCTCCCAGCAGGACGACCGGAATGGTGCGCGCCAAAATCTTCAAATCCAGCCAGAGGGACCAGTTGTCGATGTATTCCAAGTCGAGCCGCACCCAGTCGCGAAAGTCTTTAACGTTGTTGCGGCCGCTGACCTGCCACAAACACGTCAGCCCCGGTTTCACGCTAAGACGGCGTCGATGCGACATGTCGTCGAACCGCGCCACCTCGTCCACCGGCAACGGACGTGGACCCACCAGGCTCATCTCGCCGCGCAAAACATTGAAGAGCTGGGGAAACTCATCGATGCTGAATTTGCGGAGCCAGCGACCCAACGGAGTGATGCGTGGGTCATTGGTAACCTTGAAAACGGGCCCGGTCATTTCGTTGAGCTGCGCCAGCTCCTGCTTCAATTGCTCGGCATTCGTAACCATCGTGCGGAATTTATACATGGTGAACGGCCGCCCATTCAGGCCCGCCCGCTCCTGCCGGAAGAAGACCGGCCCGCGCGAGGTCAATTTGATCAGAAGGGGAACCCCGAGCATGATCGGGGAACTCACGAGCAGGAGCAGCAACGCGCCGAGAAAGTCGAGCAATTGCTTGCCGACCCCCTGCCACGAGGCCTCCGGCGTGGTGCGAAACACCAAAACTGGCCGGCCGTAAAATTCGTCGAAGGTCGGCCGGGAAATCTGGGTTTTGAAGAAATCCGCCACCAGCCACGCTTCGACGCCCTCCAGTTCACACACCCGCACGAACTCCTCCACCCGGTCAAACAAAGTATGTCGGGCGCTGACCAGAACACCGTTGATGGCGTATTTATGGAGCATTTGCACGAGTTGCTCGGGCGACGTCTGATCCAGTTCGAGCACGGCCATAACGTCCACCTCCTCATCCCGGTGCGATGCCAGTTGGCGGCGCATCTTCTCCGTTTCCTCCGGCGTGCCGGCCAGCAGGAAGCGTGGTCGCAAACGGGCCACCCCAAGCCGGCTTCGGTAAAGCGCACGCAAAACCTCCTCCTTGAGCAGGACCAGGGCAAAGGCAATGGCTGGAAACAAACCAACCACCACACGGGCAAACGTAATGTGCAGCAGCGAGAGCGACAGAATCAGCAACCCCGTGGTCACCGCGCTGGCCCGCAACAGCGGCAGCACCACAGCCCGACGCGGCGATACCAAAGGTCGGTTATAGAACCCCTGCCATTCGAGGATCATGGGTGCTGCAGGAACCAAGAAGAGGAAAATCCAAAACAACCCTTCGTCTGGCGGGGCGGGATCCAATCGCAGCCTCTCAATAACATTTGGGTTTGCGCGCACCGTCGACGCCACCCAAAAGCCGGCCGCAAAGAGACACGCATCCATCAACTGATGGATTTGCATGCGAATAAGGCGATGCCGACGGAGCATGGATGCGCAACCCTTTCGGGAGAGTTATGCTAGCAACCGCCGGCCGCAACGCAACCCGGGCCAACTACCAAGGTTCATCATCGCGCGTCCGCCACGGTTGGGGCGGGTGTGGGCCAGGCGGTCTGAAACTGTGGCACGGTCACCTTCATTAGCTTTTTGATGCGTGCAAAAGCTTCATCTTCCTGGCCAGGCAGGCAGGGCAAAAAATACGAAATATAAGCCCAACGCTGCAGCTCGCCGGTTTTGACCAGTTCCTCCGTCATCCACCACATGCGCTTCCAATGTTCGGCCGTGACGGCGTCGTGCGCCACGAACCAGTAAACATAGATGCCCGAGTAATTGACTTTCCGTCCATTCTCCTCGCGCGTCAACGTGGCCACCAGCTTCATCACCGGCAGGTCCATCGGCTTGGGATGATCCAAGTGCACCGTGGTCAGTGCGCTTCGTGAGTCGTCGATGTTCCAACCGGCGCCCGGCAGGCAAAACTGCGGCTTGTGAATGCTGGTCCGGTCCGTGCCCATCAAAACCGTCGTGGCCATGATCGGCGGGCCGTCCGGTTGCGTGGGATCGCGATAATAAACCTGGCCGAAGCTGGTGTCCGCCGGAAGCGCATCCACAACCGTTTTGTCCATTTCGCGCGCCTCCGCCTGGTAACCGGGCACGTTGGTAGGCATCTCGATCTGCAACCGCGCACTGCCCGGAATGGGTGCCGTTTTGACACCGGGCAAACCGAGCCGCTGCTTTTCCTTGAATTGCCTCAAGGCCACAGCGCTGGCCGCAATCAACAGCAGCCCAACTGCCAGCAGGATGGCTTCACGCCGTTTCACGCCGCAGCCTCCTGTGAGGACTTTTTCCGGGCAGACGAATCCAGCCGGCGCCCGAGATACACCAAACCGACGATCACAGGGACATACGGCAACAGGCTGACCACCATGTTCTCATGCACCCAATCTCCGGCGCTTTTCCCGAACAAATCTGCCGTCAAAACGATCAACAAGAGGCGAACGGCGTTGCCAAAAACGGCCAGTGGAAAGGAGGCCAGCAACATCGCCATCCAACGCCATGAGGCCCGGAACAGTGCATAGCCATAGACTGTGGCCAGAAAAAAGATTGCGGTCAGACTCCGCAGCCCGCTGCAGGCCGGAGCCACGTCATATTGATACGTCTGGGAGGCATCAAACAGCCCCGTGCCCACCCGGATCACATCCAGTCCCAGTAGATAATGAGAGACAAACTCAACGATCACGGTCACCAACATCCGCAACGGAAAGGTCACCACCGTGTCCACCCCCTGCAACGGCACCATGAACAGGAACAAAAAAAAGGGAAAAAAACTGGCCCGCAACCAGCGAGGTCCCCACGCTAGCCCCATCATGCCATAAACTCCGACAAAAAAAGCGATGATTGAAAGGCGGGGTTGTTGAACGAGGTAACCAACACCATGCATGAATAGAGCAACCACCACCAAGCCCAAACCCGGAGGCCACGTTTCTTTCTCCACCGTTAGCAGATCCCGGCGCTTCAGCCAGAACAGCGCCAATACCAAAAAGGGAGATAACAGGCCTGGCCCCTGCTCCGTTTGGACATTGGTGTGCACATTGATGGTCCACACCCAACCAAACAACGACGGGGTATCCACATAGCCAAACGTGCCATTGCCCAAAACCTGAAACAACATCACCCATGCGCCCAATAAACCGAAAAACAACCCCTTGTTTGGCAAAGCTCCCCAACACGACATGCACTCAACCCAAATGGACTCGACCACCCCGTCACGAACAATGGCATCAGTTGCGGCTTGCATTCGAGTTTGCACCACTAGCTCATTGACCAGCGGGTCTCAATGAAATTCAGTTTTTTGTTTATGCCGCACCCCCAATGCCGCCGCCCCAGACCATGCCAATGCAATGTTTGAGAACGGGTGACCCACTCGCCACCGATCAAAACTCGCTCAAATAATGAGCATGGAATCGGGACGCCTCCTTCTATAGCCTTAGCGCGAACTTTAGCCACAGTATGAGGCAGGAGCCAGAGGCACCCATAGGTGAACAAACCGCAAAAATGCAACGGCGATTGTCCATCGTAATACCGGTTTATCAAAACGAACTCAACCTGCCTGACTGTCACGCAGCTGTCAGTGCGGTGCTGGAGTCCTTGCCGCCGGACGTGACAGCCGATCTTGTTTTCGTTAACGACGGCTCCACTGATAATTCCTGCGCCGAACTCATTAAGATTCAGTCCCAGAGCAAATACCCGGTCACCATCGTAGATTTGTGGCGCAATTTTGGACAGGTGGCGGCCTTGTTCGCCGGCTATCGCACGGCGCACGGTGAGGCAGTGGTCACCATGTCGGCCGACCTGCAAGATCCGCCCGAACTGATTCTTGAAATGGTCAAAGCTTGGCTGAGCGGCGAGAAACTGGTGTTAGCCGTGCGAGCCGGCCGGGAAGAGGGTTGGTTTCGGAAATGGACCTCATGGGCATTTTACAGTGCGATGCGCAAGCTTGCGATCGGCACGATGCCCATTGGAGGTTTCGACTATTTCCTGATGGATCGCCAGCTGCTGGACACTGTCCTATCGGTCAACGAACGGAATGTTTTCCTCCAAGGTCAGGTGCTTTGGCCGGGCACCAAGCCGTTCCTAATCCCGTATTTGCGCCGGCAACGCCTCAAAGGCAAAAGCCAATGGAAGCTCGCCCGAAAAATCAGCTATTTTTTGGATGGCTTCACAGCTTATACGGCGTTCCCTTTGCGACTGGCAGCTTGGGCAGGCGCAGGCTTTTGTGTGCTGGCCTGCATCGCTTCAGTGCTGCTGGTATTTCAACGTGTCTTCTATGGCACTGCCATCGCAGGGTGGACGTCCTTGATGATCGTAATTCTTCTGGTCGGTGGCATACAAATGCTCACCATTGGAATTCTGGGAGAATACTTATGGCGGAATTTGGAGCAGACACGCATCCGCCCACTGTATCTCGTCCGAGAAGTTCACACTCCACCCAAGGCCCGCCAGTCCGTCACAAACGGGGACAGCCGATGAAATCAAGAGTCAAACTCATAGTCTGGGGAGCCGGTGGGCATGCCGCCGTTGTGGCGGACATCATCCAAAGAGGCACAAATCATCAGCTGGCTGGTTTCATCGACGACATCAATCCAACACGCAAGGGACAACCCTTCGGCGGCGGAACAATTCTCGGTGGACAAGCCGAACTGGTAAAACTTCACGCCGCCGGCGTGAAGCATCTGCATGTCGCCATCGGCAACAATGCGGCACGCATCAAAGCGGCCGCCCGCGCCAAAGAACTGGGTTTTTCGCTGGTCACCATTATCAGCCCTTCCGCCGACGTGGCCGTCAACGTGCAAATTGGCGCGGGAACTTTTGTCGCTCCAGGCGCGGTCGTCACGCCCGGTGTTTGCATTGGCGAATGCGTCATTATCAACACCAGCGCCAGCGTCGATCATCATTGCACAATTGCCGACGGCGCTCATATCTGTCCGGGCGTTCATCTGGCGGGCGGCGTGTCTGTGGGCAACGGGGCGTGGGTTGGCATCGGCGCCACGGTGATTGAAAACATCCGGATTGGTTCAGGCGCGACTGTTGGAGCTGGTGCGGTGGTGGTGCGAGACATTCCTGAAAACACTTTGGCTTACGGCGTGCCCGCACGGCTGGTGCGCCGGATGGATGGGGCATGATGAAAAACAATTCGCTCGCAAAATTGGCGGTAGCCGGCGGCAAGCCGGCTTTTGCAGAGAAACTCCATGTCGGCCGCCCCAACTTGGGCGATCGGGCACAGTTGCTGCAACGGCTCAATGACATTCTCGATCGCCGCTGGTTGACCAATTCCGGCTGCTATTTGCGGGAATTTGAGCGCCAAGTCGCCACCTTGACCCGCACCAGACATTGTGTCGCCATGTGCAATGGTGAGAGCGCACTCCAAATCGCCATCCGCGCACTGGGCCTGAAAGGTGAAGTCATTGTTCCAGCCTTCACATTCGTTGCCACCGCACACGCGCTACAGTGGCAGGGCATCACACCCGTTTTCGCCGACGTTGACCCGGTCACCCACCTGATTGACCCTGCGAGCGTCGAACGTTTGATATCGGAGCGGACCACCGCAATTCTTGGAGTCCATCTCTGGGGCCAGCCCTGCCCCGTCCGGACATTGGAAAAGCTGGCCCAAACGCACCGTTTAAAGCTCTTCTTTGATGCCGCGCATGCCTTCGGTTGCAGCAATGAAGATGGAACCGTCGGCGGTTTTGGAGACGCTGAAGTGTTTAGTTTTCACGCCACAAAATTCGTAAACAGTCTCGAAGGAGGCGCTCTCGTCACCAACCATGACGACCTGGCCCAAGTGGCACGAATGATGATCAATTTTGGCTTTGTCGGGTTTGACGACGTCCAGCATGTCGGGATGAATGCGAAGCTGAACGAGTTCAGCGCCGCAATGGGGCTGACCTCGTTGGAGTCCATGGACAGGTTCATCGCACGCAATCAGCAGAACCACCGTTTATATCGAGAGCTGCTCGGAGATGTTCCGGGAATTCGCGTGCTTGAATACCCATTGGCTGCAAGATTGAATTATCAATATGTGGTCATTGATGCAGATCCCCAGGCGTGTCCCATTTCACGAGACCGATTGCTGGACGTGCTGTGGGCGGAAAACGTGATTGCCCGCCGTTACTTCTATCCCGGAGTCCACCGCATGGAACCCTACCGGACACTCTTTCCCGACGCCGCCGCGGCTTTGCCGAACACCGAACGCGTCAGTGCCGGAGTGCTGGTGCTGCCGACTGGTGAAAGCATGACCGCAAATGAAATTGAGCAGGTGTGTGAAATCATCCGCCTGTCCGTTCATCATGGCAGCGAACTGATGCGTATCTTGGAGGATTCGCCTCGCCGAATTCATAAGGAAATTGGCCGATAGCTATTGAAAGAGAATCGCATTCTGGAGTGTTTTGCTGGGCAAATCCGAGCTTCCCCATGGAATACGGCTTGGAATTAACATCGCGAACGGCTTATGAACCGCTCAAATACCGAACCCCGCGTGCCAGAGAAATAATGAACGCCACGATTTCACCGTTATGATCAGCACCTCATCAAATAAACTCGATTCAGCGTCCCAACGCGCAGCTTGGTGGCCTTGGATATTTATTCTCGTGCTAGGGATTATTTGCGCGCTGGCAATCAGCCGGGAGAGCTTCTGGATTGATGAACTGTATACACCGCGCGCGGCAGAGCAGCCGACCTTGACCGCTTGGTGGAAGGAGGTCTTTTACGAAAAAGGGTCCAACCTGCAGGCCCCCCTTTACATGCTTTGGATTTGGGTTTGCGGCCAAATTTTTGGCACAAGCGAACTGGCGCTTCGCGCCGTCAATTTGCTCTGGTTTGCGCCCGCCCTGCTGGCGCTGACCCAAGCCTTGGTCTCGCGGCCGACCCTCCAAACCACTGCGTTGCTCACGACAGCAATGGGCCCAATGACGTGGTATTACCTAAACGAGGCCCGGCCCTATGCCATGCAATTGGGCACAAGCCTCTACCTCTTTGCCGTGATTATTCACTGGCGGCTTCACCCAGACGCAGCCATCACAAGAGAACGATGGCGGGTTTTGAGTTTTGCAACGGCTCTCGTGTTGTTGTGCGGCAGCAGCCTGCTCGCCATGATTTTGGCCGCAGCACCCCTGTTTACGGTCCTGGTCATGTTGCCGTTGAATCAACTCCGGGCGTTGGGACGGACCTTTCTGGCCGTCTGGGCAGTTACCTTGACTGTGCTGTTTTGCATGGGAGTTTACTATTTGTGGACTCTGCATCAAGGCGCCCGTGCCACCTCCTTGGCGACCACAAACCTCAAAAACCTAGCGTTTATTGCCTACGAATTATTGGGATTTGACGGCTTGGGGCCCGGCCGGCTCGAAATCAGGAGCGGCGGACTCAGCGTTTTCAAAGTGTTTATGCCTGTCCTTGTTTTTTACGCAGGCGTGACGGCCATCTTGCTCTTTTTTGGCGGACAAGAGTTGTGGCGAAAGATGGGAGCCAAAAAGCTGGCTGCCATTTTGTTGGCCGCACTCGCACCGGCAGGATTCATTTTTGCCACCGGCGCTCTGGTTCATTTCCGGGTTTTGGGACGGCATATGATGTGCCTGGCTCCGTTGGTGTTCTTGCTGCTTGCTGTAGGCGCGGCCGCCACTTGGCGGCGTCGCCGGTGGGGAAAGATTACAGTAACTGTCTTTTTTACGCTCTACTTCACATCATCACTCGCGCTCCGATTTGCATCGCGCCACCAAAAAGACGACTATCGGGGCGCAGCCGCGATTGCTAAGAGGGCGATCGCCTCGGGCAAATCAGTCTGGTGGAACGCCGAGCAAAACGGAGCTGTCTATTATCAAGTGCCTTTCTCGACGGGAAACACCATGGAAAGAGGCAAGGCGTATTATTTGATGAATCCGTCCGAAGACCAGCTGACCGCCACAACGCCGCCCGATCTGATCATCACCTCCCGCCCCGATGTTTATGACGGTGATGGCGCTCTTGGAAAATACCTGTCTGAAGGCAATTATCGAACCACGTCAAACCTGACGGCATTTGTGATTTGGAAGCGCGAATAAAGCTCAAAAAAGTCGTCACTATGTCCGATCTTTGAGCGGTTTACTTTCCCTTTACGCGCCCCCGTAGTCCGTCAGACAGCAGATAAAACAGGAACAATGAATTGTATTTGAGGTATCGCCCCAGGAGCCGTTTGGGCTCGGAGCTAAGCCGAAACAGCCACCCCAGTCCCAGCCGCTGCATCCAGATCGGCTGATCCCGCTTCAACCCTGCGTTGACATCAAAAGCAAACCCAACCGTCAGAATCACACCGCGCCGGATTTGCGACCGATAGCGCCGCACCCAGGCCTGTTGTTTTGGGGTGCCTAACCCCACCCAAATGAAGTCCGGCGACAGGCGGTTGATTTCCTCAACGACTCGCGCTTCGTCCGCAGGATTCATTCGGCCGGAGGCATCGCAGTTACCATGATAACTGCCTACAAATCTGACCTCAGGGTTGGCCCGTGCAAATGTCTCCCTCAACTTTGCACCGCACAACTCTGACCCGCCCAGCAGGTAGTGCGTGAACTCGCCTGATACGCGAAGGAGGAAAAACTGCATGAACGCCGGACCATAGACCCGATCGCTCAGGCCAGCCCCCGCACGATTAAGGCACCAAACCAACGGCATGCCATCAGGCGCCGCGAAATCCAAGGCTGCGGCGGCCGCGCGAAATTCCGGATCATGGCGACACATCGTCACGGTCTGGGTGTTGGCAAAATCCAAGGCCAGGCAATTTGGTTGCCGCGCCCAAACCCGACACAACTCGGCAAGGGCCGCATAATCGGTTACCAACAGAGGCCAACCCAACACCGGCAGGGTGCGAACCACAGGCGTCTCAGCAGATGGAATTCCGGCATTCGGGTGCATCAGCCCGCCAAGAAACCCCGCCCCTGCGGCCGGCGCAATGCAAATCCCGCCACTTGACTTCACCCGGCTTCAAAACCATTCCTAGTCGCCAGCATGGCCCTGACCTTGAGCTATTCACTGGCCGACCAGAATTTTTACCACACCAAGTCGATTGGCGTGTGGAATGTCGCCACGCAATTGCTCCCGGCACTGGCCGCCCGCCCGGAACTCGAACGGCTCACGGTCTTCTCCAACCCCAGCCTCACGGCGCTCAACTTTCCCTCAAGGGCTGGCCTGACGTCACACGCGCGGGCTGCCTCCAGCCGCATCGGTCGCATCATCTGGGATCAATGGGGCGCGTATCGCGCGGCAAAACGCAGTGGCAACCACTGGCTCTTTCTGCCCAAAGGCTTCGCCTCGTTTGTCCGGCGCTGCCCCGTCAGTCTGGCTGCTTTCGTGCACGACGCCATGCACGAGCATTACCAACAACACTACCAGCCCAATCCCTTTGCCCGCGAAGCGGGCTATTTTCTGCGCAGTCTTCGCGCCACCCTGCGCCAGGCGGACATCATCTTTACCAACTCGGATTTCACCCGCTCCGAAGTGCTGCGCCTGGCCCGCACGTGGAATTTGAAGCCACCGCACGTCCTGACCGCCGGAATCGGATTTGATTTGCCGCCCGCCGGCGCCGCCGCGTTCCGGAACGGCATCGTTGTGCTGGCGGGACGTTGGCCCCACAAGCTAACGCCGCGGGCCGTGGATTATCTGCAACGCTGGTCAGCAGCCTCAAATCGCAATGTGCCCGTATCGTGGGTCGGCGCGCTGCCGGCCGGATTGACCTTGCCGTCGCTGCCGGGTTGGACGCAGCACTTGCGGCTGCCCGCAGCCGAGTATGAGCAAATCCTTCAACGCGCTGCCGTGGTGGTTTATTTCTCCGCCTACGAAGGTTTTGGCATGCCACCAGTCGAAGCCACCTTGCGCGGAGCGGCGGCCGTCTATTCAGCCATCCCGGCCATCACGGAAAGCATGGGCGACTGCGGTTTCCCGTTTGCCAACGATTCCTTCGAATCATTTGAACGCGCCTTAAACGAAGCCCTTGCTGTGCCGCCGGGGCAAACAAGTCGTTGGCGTGAGCGACTTCTCGCCCGACATAATTGGGCCGCCGTTGCGGAACGAATTGTAACCGCCTTGTTGCAGCTTGAGAAACCCAACACCATCGACCGGGCCCACGCATGAACGGCATGAGCCCGTCCACCCCAAGGCTGAATCATTAAACCATTTGGCTTACCCGCTTCATCCATGATGTTTTCAATCGTCACGCCCAGCTTCCAGAACAACCACTGGCTCAAGTTGTGCATCGCCTCAGTAGCCGACCAAGCCGGAACCACTTGGGAGCACATCGTGCAGGACGCCGGATCCGACGACGGCACCCTGGACTGGTTGCCGCAGGATAAACGCGTAAAAGCCTTTGTCGAAAAAGATGCCGGCATGTATGACGCCATCAATCGTGGCTGGCGACGTGCCCAAGGCGACCTCGTGGCCTTTCTCAACTGCGATGAGCAATACCTTCCTGGCGCGCTAGCTCGCGTGGGCGATTACTTCGCCGCCCACCCGAACGTGGACGTCGTCATAGCCGACGCGCTCGTTTTGCATCCGGACGGCACCTACCTCTGCCACCGTTTTGCGATGAAGCCCTATACCAGTCACCTCTGGTTTCGTTTCCCCGTTTTGACGTGCGCAACATTTCTCCGCCGACGTGTCCTGGAGGAAAAGGCGCTCTGGTTCGACCCCAGATGGCGGGCCATTGGTGATTTATTTTGGGTCAAAGAGATGGTCGCCCGCGGGGTGCGATTCGGCGAACTGCGTGCGTTCACCTCCATATTCACTGAAACCGGCGCCAACCTGGGCCTGAGCGCCACCAACCAGCAGGAAACGCAACTCTGGAATCAAATGACGCCACGCTGGGCCCGCGTTCTGAAGCCGATGCTGATTGCGCACCATCAACTGCGCATGATCGCGCGCGGCGCATTTCAGGTGAAACCTTTCCGCTACGCCATCCACACCGCGGGTGCAGGCGGTCAGCGGCAAGAATTCCAAGCCCGCCACCCCACCCCGCTGTGGCACGGGCGGCGGTGAATTCGATTCCAGTTCGACAACGTGTTCCCATTTGATTTCGAGGAAAAGCGATTGCCTCGCTGGTCGCACACAAACAAAGTCACCCGTCTGAAATCACAGATAATTTTCATGCTCTCCTGCAGCTCCCAATCGCAAATCATCGAGTATGGTTTCAGAATCATCTTCGTTCTTCACCCCACTCCCAACCGGCGCGCGTATGCGGCTTGCTGTTTGCGCATCACAGGCTCCGACGGCATGACGGCTTCCTGCGCCGAACGACATGCTACGCCGCCATTCAGGGCCACACCAAGCCCCAGCAAACCACAGAAATGCAACATGTCTGAATAAATGCTCCCGAAGACGATGAAGAAAACAACAATTTTTGCGCAAAACGAGGCAAGCAGGAAGGTGTTGATTTTACGTAACGCCGGGATACCGTAACGAAAATTCTTCCACAAGGCCCGCCCACCCGCCCAAAGAAACCACAAAAAAGTCAGCACGCCCCAGATCCCAAGCGGCATGACCACGGAAAGGGGACCGCTGTGGTAATCGCCCGCAATATAGGCTCCGCGATCCTCCACGGTAAACTGCCCGAAGGCCCGGTCAGTAACATATTCGTAGTCCTCCCGCGTGAACAAATAGCCCTTGCCGAGAAGCAGGTATTTGGGAATTTCCGGTATGGCGGCCCGCCACATTTCCAACCGCCATTCAGATGAGCCTTCTGCGTCTGCCTCGGCCCGATGATCCACTTGAATCGGCAGAAAAGCGAGCGTGCGTTGAATACCGAGCGGCAACCGCGTAACAAGTGGCAAAGCCACCACCAAGGCAACAGCAAAAATTGCCGCAAAAATTCCTAGCCACTTTGTGCGAAGCATGCCTTCCAACCAGAATTGAAAAGCAAACGTAAGAACGAATATGATAAGGATGGAACGGAACCCACTCAGCAATCCGGCCACGCAGCTGGCGCACATGAACGCGAAGAGATATTTGCGCCCCGGCGCAAGCATGCCTCGTATGCTATAGCGAGCCAGCATAAAGCAAAATACCGCAAATGATGCATTCCTAATTCCTTCAAATCGGTTGACCCCCCCATACGAGCTCGCTAACCAATCGGACGAAGGCGGGAAAAAGTAGAATAGAAAATTCATGAATGACGGCAGGACTCCGTAAAGATCGCCAAGCATGGGAGCCAGCCCCCCAAGGAAGAACAGCCCCATATACTTGACCGACTTATCTCGAGGAATACTTTGCGTCGTCAGGGCAAAATAACCCAAGATCGCAATAAATATCCACATATAGCGTCTCCCGCCGACTTCTTCTCCACCAAAGGCTCTCATGCCAAACCCACCACGAAGCAGAGCGGTAACAAAAACGACGGCGCCCAGCGCCAGCAAGGGCATCGTTAATTGTGGCACGGACAAAAAGCGAACCTTCTTGTCCATAATTCGATGGGTAAATGAAAGTGCATAGCTGGCTGTGATGGCCACGAGCCATGAGTTAGCGCTGCCCGGCAGAAAGAACAGCACCATGCCCATGTTCCACGCCAGCAACATCAGTGGATAATGGAACCGCAGCAAAATCGGCGTGCTAATCAGCAGCAGGACTACCGAAAAAAAGGTGAAGCTGCCCATGTCCAACGGGTTGGCCAGCAAGTAACCCAAGACCAGAGCCAAGGGAAGGCAGACGGCCCAGATGGCCAAGGAACGCAAAGCAATTCGTGCGTCGGTCATGAGCGAAGGGATTCGGACGAAACGGCATCTTGGCAGAGCAATGCCATGGGGCTCAGTTTAACATAACGCCTGTTGTTGTTCACTGTGCCTAAAGTAGAGTCAACGCCCTCGCCCACCGCAACCCAATTCTCGCGACGGCACGCGTCCCGCCTGCCTGCAATCGCAACTTCCAGGTCACATGCTTTTCTCCGAAACTGCTATTCACCCCCACCGTTCGACGCTAACGTGAAGAGCGAAGATCAGCCAGCATGGCGCATGAACCCGGAAAAAGTTGCAGTCACGCCTCCAAGGCAAAAACCACCATAAAGGGTTGGAGCGATCGTCCCGCGAACAGACAACCACCATCTGTTCATCGCTTGGGGAGCTTTGCGGTCTGTATCGTTATGAATCTGAATGAAAATCCTCTTTGATCATCACACCCCGTTCCGACTCGCGCACGGCGGCTTGCAAATCCAGATCGAGCAAACCCTCCACGCTCTGGGCGCCATTGGCGTCGACGCCGAACGCCTGCGCTGGTGGGACGAATCCCAGACCGGCGACCTCATTCATTTCTTTGGGCGGCCTGACGCCAGTTACATCCATTTCGCGCATGGCAAGGGGATGAGGGTGGTGATGCAAGAGTTGCTCGCCGGCTTGGGAGCGCGCAGCGCGTTGACACGGTTCGCTCAAAAACTGTTCATGACGACCGCCAAAGCCGTCTTACCATCACCCTTCACGGCGCGGATGGCCTGGGATTCCTACCGGCTCGCTGATGCGTGCATTGCGCTCACGCCATGGGAAGGATACTTGATGGGAAAAATGTTTGACGCACCACCCGAGCGTGTTCACGTGGTGCCGAACGGCGTCGAGCCGGTGTTTCCAGCCAGCGCTCCGCGCGAACGCGATCGATGGCTCGTTTGCACCGCAACCATCACTCCACTTAAGCGTGTTGTGGAGTTAGCCGAAGCTGCGGCGCTGGCCAAAGTGCCCGTTCGGATCATCGGGAAGCCCTATGCAGAAAGCGATCCCTACGCACAATCATTTTTCAAAACGGCGCACCGGCATGGCGAATTCGTCCGTTATGAGGGGCCGATCACGGACCGGACTCAACTGGCCTCGATTTACCGCGCTGCACGAGGATTCGTTCTCCTAAGCACGATGGAAACATTGAGTCTCTCGGCGCTTGAAGCCGCCGCGTGCGAGTGCCCCCTGCTCCTCAGTGATCTGCCATGGGCAAGAAGCGTATTCAAACGGGACGCCACCTATTGTCCAGTGGCTGATGCCACCAGAATTGCAACCGTGCTGCGACAGTTTTACGATGCTGCCCCGTCTCTCAAGCCGCCTCCAAAGCCGTGCGCCTGGACCGATGTGGCCCTGCAATTAAAACGCATTTACGAATCGTTATTGTCCCAGCGCACCTGACAGGACCTTCAGCGTGGCAGCAGCCATTCGTTTGATTGAAAATTCCTCCGCCCGCCGTCGCAGCTTTTCGGCATCGCTCGCACGTTGAGCCTCTCGCAGTCCCACACACTCACGCATCCGCTGCACGAACGATTGCGGTTGAAAATCCGCGCACAACGGCACGGCACCGCCCACAATTTCCGCCGCCGGCCCAGTCGCCGCCGCAATGGGTGGACACCCCTGCGCCATCGCTTCCGCAACCGGATAACCAAACCCCTCACAGGTGCTTGGAAACACCAACGCGGCAGCACACGCATACAACGCGTCTCGCAGCTGCCCTGAAATGCCCGAAAGCAGAACCAATGACGAACCGACCTGGCGCGCCAGTTCGCGTTCCATCAACGCGCCCCGCGCTGACTGAGGAACCACCATGACCAGTCGGTGTTCGGGAAATACCTTGCGATGCGCCACAAACGCTTGGAGGAGCAACGGGATGTTCTTTCGTTCCTGACCAGGATTGCCCACCCAGATGAAATACTCGCGCAGCTTGACGGGGATGGCTTCATGCTCGATCAGGTTTTTCGCTTCCGTCACCGCCAGTCGGTCGCTGTCGATTCCATTTGGAACCACAACAGCCTTTTGAGCTGCCCTCGGCGACCAACGCGCCAACGCAGCGCAGGTGAACTGGGACACACAAATCAGCGCCTTGGCCCGCAGGCAAGCCGAGTTTATCTGCCACCGATGCACCTGATGCCCCAAGGAAAAAAAGGGGTCCGATAGAAAACACAGGTCGTGGATTGTGCTTACAACCGGAACGCGCCTGGGCCACAGCGGGGTCAAATGAAACGGCGAAAAGTAAAGGTCCGATCGGAGCCGATGCATCAAGCTGGGTATCACGACCTGCTGCCAGAACAGTTGCGCCCGATAGGAGACCGTGGGGTCCATTTTCCGCTCCGGCGTGACCAGCCTCACGTTTGGCGCGGAAAAAATCTCTGTCCACGGGGTCTGCCTCTCCGGCAGCACCGGCAGCAACAGGTCAAAATGAAACACCGGGTCGGGAGCAATCCACTCCTGCAACATGCTCCCCAAATAGAACGCCCCGCTGGTATGCGACTCGCACACCAGCCGGTGGGCGTCAACGGCGACCCGGATGCAATTCGGACTGATACGATTCATACCTGTATTTATACGCGCGTCCGTCAAGAACCGTTGAGCGGCCTGTGTCCCCGCGCGCCAACAAGTGTTCAAGTAGCAAATATGCTCGCCTTACCGCCAGCCTTGTTGAAGGATTTACGCGCATTTCATGAATTTTCGACTCCTATACGAGCGAAGCATTGGAAGATCCTCACAGCTCAAACGCCTGTGCCAGTATGTGGCCGCCCCTGCCGTGCACCTGATATGCCGGGCCCGGAGCTGGTCCTTTACGCCGGAAATACCGCTTTGGAGTCGACTAATGTGGGCGCTGGGGATTCGTTCACGTGAGGATCAGCAGACCTTTCAAGATTATCGACTTCTGTTGCGCCAAGATGACATCGTGTTGGATGTGGGCGCCAACTTCGGCATCCACACCCGTGAATTTGCGAAGCTCGTCGGCCCCAAGGGGCGGGTATTTGCCTTTGAGCCAACCCCCGCTGTGTTCGAATGCCTCAGTTTCAACACGCGGCATTTGTCGAACTGCACCTGTGTGCGCAAGGCCGTGTATCGCGAAGACACCACGCTCGAATTCGGCATCAACAATGTCAGTTGTCTTGGCAACTCGCTCGCTACGAAAGGAGGAGACATCTCAAAAACAATCTCCGTGGAAGCAGTTTCACTCGATTCTTGGGCGGCCCGCATGCTGAGCACCCCTCCTCGACTCGTCAAAATTGACGTGGAGGGGGCGGAAAGTGCTGTGCTGGCAGGAGCTGTCCAGCTGATCAGCCGCAGCCCTGATAGCGTGCTAATCATTGAATATTGTCCGTCCAACATGCGACGTTTTGGCGTCACCCCTGATCAATTCTACGCCACTGTGAAGTCGACTGGCCTGAAATTGTTCCAACAACAAGATGGCGGCACATTTCACGAAATCCGCGACGCACGCGAACTGGAAAACGCACGCCAAGACTGGGAATACATCAACGTGGTTGCCGCCCACGATATCACCGCATTGACCCTTTCATGATTACCTCCGGGCGCAAGGTGTTGGCAGTGATTCCACTGCCCTACTCGGAAACGGGCCGCTTCTGGGAAAGGGATATGGGGTTGCTTGTCAGCGGACTCCGCGACCACGGCATCGATGCCCGTTTGGTTGCGTTTGGTCAGCCACATACACCGGATCCAAAACGGCCACTTATTCTCGGGAGCTTGGGTGATATTGAAAATCCCGCATGGTGGAAAGACCAGACCCCATGGGGTGCTGTTCTGAACACGTGGTCGGCGCCTCGCTATGATCGGATACGGCAAGCTGCACTGGCAGCAACACCACGCGTTTTGGAAAAACTGGACACAGATGGAGTTCGCGCCCCATGGATTTGGCCGGGCTATTACTGGCGCGCGACTCTAGGAGGTTATTGGGACTCGCCAGTCAAAACGAAGAGGTTATTTGCTCCATTGCTAACACTCTTGCGCATGGGAACAACCACGATTTTGCCCGCATTGCTCGATAAAAAAATGGCCCGAACGATGGGACAGCTGCCTGTCGTAGCCGCTGAATCGCCCATTGCCACGGCCCGGATGCAGCGATTTCTTCGAAGGTTCGGACAAAAGAAGACTCAAGTGGTAACCATCCCACATCCCTCAGCTGCTGCACCAGCCATCCCGATGAATGAAACAAAACGGGGTAATACTGTGATCAGTGTAGGCCGTTGGCACACCTATCAAAAAAATTTTCCTCTCCTCCTGAGCGTGTTGGAACGATTCCTGACTTTAAGACCGGGCTGGAATGCGGAAATCGTCGGGGAACTGCCCAAAAGCAAGCACTCGACCGAATCTCGCGTCCCGGAAACGCTACGGGGAAGAATCCGTTTCCACGGGCTAATTCCACACCATGAGATAAGCCCCGTCTATCAACGTTCGAAAATTTTCCTGATGACCTCCCGCTTTGAGAGCTACAATATCGCTGCGGCAGAGGCCCTGTGCTGCGGGTGCAGCGTGGTCGGTCCCAGTGACATTGCGAGCGTTCCCTTCTTCGTCAGCAGTGCGTCAGGCACCAGCGCATGCCGACCATCTGCCCCTCACTTGCTTGATGCCCTCTGCGCAGAAGCCGACGCCTGGAAATTGGACCAGCGCAACCCGAATACCATCTCGCAGAAATGGCTAGCTGCCGTTGGCATTCAAGCCGTTAGCAAACTAGTGATTGACACGCTGGAAGATATCGGGCCATGACCGGCTATGCCATTTGAAGCCCGTTCTTACACTTCTCCAGCTTTTTGCCGCGGATTCGGCGCAACCGCACGAGCTATGCGGACAAACCATAATCGCACCAACCCCGGCAAATGCCCTCTAACCCTTTCCACCCATTCGACGGAAAGTCCGTAACGGAGAAATAGGATCGCCCCCGCCAACCCCGTAATTGTGACACGCACGGCCAATTGAAGCAGCAGCGGCCAGGATTGCGTGGACCACTGCAACAAGACACCAAGCGGAATCAACCACGCCAGGACCATGAGCATTGGTTTCTGCCAGCCAATCAGCACGCGCATGACCGGCACATGCATCAAACCTGCAATCCGCCACGTGCTGTAGGCAAACGTGAACAAACTGGTGCAAACAATTGAACACAACAGGAAGACCGAGAATCCGCCCCACCCCGACAACGCCAAACACGCCAGCACGAATATCATGCCCTCGGCAAAGTATATGAACTTCAACGCGCGAATCCGCTTTAGGGACATGATCAGGCTGCCATGACCGGAAACCTGTGCCAGCAGAATCAACCACAAACCAAGCAGCCAATTATTTTGAGAGGCCCAACCAATTTTCCCGTTCGTCCACACCGCCAGAAAGGGACCATTGCAAACGGCAAACGCCACTGCAGCAACGGCCCCCAAAGTGGTCACTAAAACAAACATTCCTTGGTAGCGGGTGCGTATTCGTGTTTCATCCCCCTGCGCCTGCATCTCGGAAAACGCCGGCACCGCCGCCGCCCAGATGCGCCATACGAACTGAAAAACCAAATTAAATGCCTTAGTCGCCACTGACCAAACCGCTGCAAGGTTCACGCCAAAAAGCCGCGAGGCAAGGATGGTCTGGCTGGAGTTAATCAGTTGCGACCCCAATGAGACCGCAAACATGTCCGCTCCATAGCCGAATATCTCGAAGAATTTTTGCCGACTAAAAGGGCTCCATTCATGGGACTTCGGCCAAAAACCCAAATGGAGGCAGACGCCGACACACATTAGGTATGACGTTATCGTCCCTGCGACTGCCCCGATCAACTGCCCATACACACCGGCTCCAAACGCAAACGCCACCCACATTGCTGGCAATTGAACCGCGAACTGAGCCACCTGCCCGTAATTGATGATGTCAAGACGTTGATGGGCATAGAGCAGATGTCCGTAAATCCGCATTGGAAACCCAGCCCCCATGAGCAGTGCCTGCCCCACCAACAAACCGAAAAATGCGGTGTGCAACGAATCGGGGATCCCCAAGAATGCCGGCGGAATATATGCCAGTGACAAGCCTACAAGTGCGACAATCACCCCTTGCGAGAGCAAAACCAGAAAACCGGTCTTAACCATCGACCCATAAGCCGCTCCACGCGCCTCCTTGTAGTCAATCAGCAACCGACCAATCGAACTGGACATCCCCAAATCCACCAAGTTGAGATAACCTGCGATCTGGGAAACCACCGCCCACAAACCAAATTCCTCCTTGGAAAGGTATTTGAGTGCCAGTGGCACCGATGCCATGGTCAGCAACACGCTGGCACCAATGACGGCGTAGCCCGACATAAGCCCACGGGCGATATTTTTTACTCGACTCACGTTTGCGAGAAGCTAGCGGGCATGCTTGGAATGGTGAATTAAAAATCCGAACCCCAATGGAATCGACCAAAGTTGTTTGCCCCGTCAATTACATGCTTCACGACCGGCCTTTGCCGCTCATCAGTAGGATGAGCCTTTTCCCACAACCTCCTCCGAGGCAAACAGGGCATCCGCCCAAAGAAGTCGATTCTGACTGGAATAGGCCGCGCTGTATAAGCCGACAAACGTCATCCCAATGGCCGCCAGATGTTCGAACAACTGCGTGAAAGCCGGCTGGCCTTCGTAAAAATCCACGAATTGAACCTCCAAATTGATCACCGACACCTTGCGCTGCGCCAGCATCCGTTGAGCCCCGCGCAAAACATGCAGTTCGTAACCTTGGGTGTCGATTTTCATGAGGTCAATGCGCGCCAGTCCGCGTTCGTCACAAAATGCATCCGCAGTCTGGACAGCAATTTTGACGGAACCAACCCGCCCGATCATGCTGCTTGGCAACCAAGCTTCGGCGGCAGACGTGGCAGGCAGGATCGAATTGGTTTCGCTATTCGCGTTGGCAAACATTTCCAGTTCTCCCGCCTGCTCACCCAAGGCCACGTTAACGGGCTCAACTCCAGGAAGCCGGCGGCATTCGGCTTCCAAGGTGGCGAAAGACCCTGGAAATGGCTCAAAGCTGAAGACCTTCGCCCCGGGAAAGGCCGCCGCGAGGCGGACACACGTTTGGCCCGTGTTCGCGCCAACATCAAAAATCACCCCGGCCTTGCGCTCCCCCAAAATACGCCGTGCGTCGGCCACCCAATCACGCCCCTGAACCTGGGGCCAGGGACGAGGCAGACGAACGAGATTGTATCCCAAACGGGCCAGCCCCGCATTGATGTGTTCCTTCCAATTCATAAAACTCTTCAGTTCAATTTTTGATCCACTGGGGACGATTTCACTGCAAGCTCAAGTGTGCGGCGCACCACCGCCCGATATTCCACTTCAGCGACAAATCGTTGCCGGGCTTCCTGAAACTCGCCCCAGTCGCTTTCGCCCCACAAGGCGATCCGCCCCAGCGCTGCGTTAAAACCGTCGCTTTCACCATAGTGGAACAGCTCGCCCAGCCGGCCAAATCGCCTGAACATGTCTTCAGCATAGGGAAAACGGCTGGACAACACCGGCGTCCCGCTCGCCACCGCCAAGGCAAAGTTCGCGCTGCCTTGGGCAAAGGCAGGTGCATAAACAATTACCGCACACCGCACCGAGGCGAACAATCTCACCAACGGCTCGCCCACAAGATAGTCGGTGACGACTTCCACGACGTTTATCGCAGACGGCTTCACCCATTGTCGTCCGTCGGCCAGAACCGGTTCGGCTTTGCCGGGTTGGTGCAGCACCAGTTTTGCAATTTCAGTCTTTGGCCCAGCATCCAGGAGGTGTGCCAACGGCGTGCGGCGATCATTTTCCTCGCCTGAGACCAGCAGGGTAAATGGTTCGGAAGCCTTTTTCACCGAACTGTTCCTGACGAAATCAGGCACGAAAATTGGGTCGGGCAAATATTCGATCGCGCCGGAAAATCGCTGGGCTTGATATTCACGCACCAGAACATCAGCCGTCACCGGAGCATTGCAGAGCAGGATGCAGCCGCGTCGGAGCAGCGCAGCAAACTCCCACCGCCGCCGCTCATCGAGTCGGGGCTGGTCTGCGACCATTACAATCCCGCCATACATCACAACTTGCAGCCACTTTGCGGGCCGAATAAAATGAGTCGCAAAAGCCAGCGACATCGGTCCTGACGCAGTAAGTCCGATCAGAGGAGCCCTTGTTTGGCGGCTTACTGTCCCGGCGCGCAGATACGTCCAAAACTCAGCCCACTTCGCCTTGAAACGACATGGCACGAACCGTCCGAGGGCACGCGCCATGGCGGGCGCCACCACCACCCGTTCCACGCGGCAGGGCGGCCCCTCGATTTGGCTCCACGTCACCAACGTGATTACTTTAACCCCCGCCGCGCGCGAGCCTTCCGCCCATAGCTTCAGCTTCTCGGTGAAATGGCCACTTCTCACACCCGCGGCAGGCTCCACAAGGATCAGATGTCTTGGCGGATTAAGCACAATTATCGTCACCCCACCTTTGTGCCATCTACGCAGAGCCGCCGCTCCCAGGCAGCCCCGATTTGTTGGAAGATGTCCTTCAAGCTGTATTGCAACTCCCACTTGGGAAAGTGTGCCCGCATCTTGCGCAAGTCGCTGTAATAGCAGATGTGGTCGCCGGCTCGCGCCTGGTCCACATAGGTGTAAATTTGTTTCCGTCCCGTTACGGCCTGGGCCATTTCAAACGCCTCCAGAATCGAGCAGGAATTTCCCTTGCCGCCCCCGAGGTTATAAACCTCCCCCCTGCGCGGCGCCTGATAGAATTCAAACATGAACCGCGCCACGTCCTCGGAATGGATGTTGTCCCGGACCTGTTTGCCCAGGTAACCGAAAACCTTGTATTCACGCCCTTCGTGGTTGCATTTCATCAGGTAACTGAGAAAACCGTGCAGTTCAACGCCGCTGTGGTTCGGTCCCGTCAGGCAGCCACCGCGCAAGCAACAGGTGGGCATTCCGAAGTAGCGGCCATACTCCTGCACCATGACGTCCGCAGCGACCTTGGAGGCACCGAACAGTGAATGCTTGGATTGGTCAATCGAAAAGCTTTCCGAAATGCCGTGTTCATACGCGGGATCGGCATAGTCCCAACGTTGGTCGAGTTCCCGCAGTGCAATCATGTTGGGACGGTCACCGTAAACCTTGTTCGTGGACATGTGAATGAACGGCGATTCGGGGCAATGCTGCCGCACGGCTTCCAACAGGTTCAGCGTGCCCCCGGCGTTCACGTCGAAGTCATCAAAAGGAATCTTCGCCGCCAGATCGTGCGACGGCTGCGCCGCCGTGTGGATGATGACCGCAGGACGCAGTTCCTTCACCAGCGCCGCCACACCGGGTCGGTTTCGGATGTCGAGTTCGTGATGGGTGAAACGGGCCAGCTCGGTGGCGAGGCGTTGTTGATTCCAACGCGTGTTGCCCTGCGAACCAAAGAAGGTTTCACGCTGGTTGTTGTCCACCCCATGCACGGCAAACCCGCGCGAATGAAAGAAGCCGGCAACCTCGGAACCAATCAAGCCCGAGGATCCGGTGATGAGACAGACCTTGCTCATGATAGGTGCGGATAGTGCGTAAAAGGCCGCAAGGCGGGCAAGAATGGAACGCGAAGAAATGACTACGGCTGGGGATCGGCAAGGTTGCCGGTGTTGCGCAAGTTGCCGCGAAACTTGGGCCACGGCGTGCTGGCGAGCGGAGCATCTCCCTGAATGGCGATTAGTTGGTATTTACCCATATTCATCACTAGCAACAGTCCGGAAGGAGTGATGGCCGGTGAACTCCAGCCGTTGGGACCAGGAAAGGCGTGCCACTTCATGTTATGATCCGGATCAAAAGCCGCCACCATACCCACCGGTTGACAAATGAACAATGTGCCATCGGCTTCAATCAACGGTGATACGGTGAAAGGAGCCCCGGCTCGCTTCCACACGCGTTTACCCCCCTCGTCAAACTCCCACAAACCATCACTACCCAAAGCATATACATGACCGTTCATGCCCACCACGGGTGAGCCATTTGAACTGCCGCCGGTGCGCGCTTTCCATCGCAAACGACCATCTTGCTCCAAGGCATAAAAAAAACCATCTACCGAACCAAAGTAAACGCGCCCTTCACCATCAAGAGCCGGCGAAGTGATAATCGGTCCGCCCGTGGCAAACGTCCAACGCTTCTTCCCGTCGGCCGACAACGCGTAGAATTGATGATCGTGCGAGCCAAAATAAATGTTCCCCTCCCGGTCAATGGCCGGAGACGAAACCACCGGACCTTGTGTTGCGAACCGCCACAGTTCCTTCCCATTCCTGTCCACGGCATAAAAGTTTTTATCCCACGAACCAAAGTAAGCAGCACCATTGGTTCCCAATGCCGCTGAGGAATCCACCCACGCCTGGGTTTGAAAAGTCCAACGAAGCTTTCCTTCGGGCGTTATGGCGTAAAATTTTCGGTCGCGGCAGCCGAAGTAAATGGTCCCGTCTGAACCAATGGCAGGGGAAGACCAAATTTCACTGGGTGTTAGAAAGGCCCACTTTTGAAGCCCTTGGGGAGTCACTGCCAACAGCCCCTTCACAACCGTGCCGAAGTAAACGGTCCCGTCCGAACCAACGGCCGGTGTTGAATCACTATAAGATCCAATGAAAAGGCGCCATGCTTCCGGCCTTGGATCATCCGCCCAACTGGCCGTTGAGGCGAAGACAAACAACACCAGGCACGCAGCACATCCAAAGCGGCGCAACACTAATGTTATTACGGCCTCAATCATGATCCTGCATGCTGCCTGTGACGAGAAATCGGAACAAGCTCCGAAAGCGTCGGCGCATCCCCGGAACAAAGCTTGCCCAGATTTGAATTTGCACAGGCGCCCTAAAGAGCCGCAGGCGTCACCTGCGGGTTACGCGGCCGGGCCAGATAGCGTTCCAACCACCCGGCCATAAAACCCGTAAACTTGCGCTGCATGTCTGGACTGACGTGGCTTAGATCATCGTAGTCCTGCGGTGTTTGAATCGGCAAATCGGTGGTGGGAATAACCACCACGTTGGAATGGCTGCTTTGCAATCCTGACAGAAAACGGACCATGTCCCGCCGAATGGCAGGATCCAAGTGACGTTCCAAAATCGGGTTATGGCCTCCCTCAATTAGAATCATTGTGCGCCCGGTCCGTTCACATCGCCGAACCAAATCTTCGAAGGCGTGCTTCTGAAAATCGCTTTCCTCGTTCAGTCGAAATGTGCAGGCCATCTGGACGGCGCGGACATCAAGATTCGTATTCAAGGAGTCGTCGTATTCTGTCTGACGCAAATTGAGTGCCTCGGAACCAAGCAAGCGCTGACTTAACACATCACGATAACGAAAGACGGGCAGCATATCGCCCAACAGGCCGCACCCGATTTCCCGCCCGGAAAGATGCGTCAGCGCACCGCGGCGCCATGCATCAGGCAATTCTGTAAGAGTCAAGAAGTTTGGCGGCACTTCGCCGTGCGAGCCCTGATAAAAGTAACCCAGAGTCAGGTAGCAGATGACCAGTTGCGGGTTTGCCCGGCGCAAACTTGGCTCGATGAGCAACAGGTCATAGGCTTTGCTGCCCGGAAAATGCAGTTCGCTGGTCCACAGGTTGGTGCCCAATCGCCGATTGAGTTCGTTCTCGTCAATTTCCGCCCGCGTCTGGCTGGACCCCACCAGCACCGCCTTTAGCGGAGCGCGATTTTCCTCAAACACAACCCGCTTGAATTGAAACTGCATGTAATTCTGCACGCCCGCACCGGCCCCCATCACTCCCCAGAACAACGCCGTGTTGCCCGCCGCCGCCAGCCAGAGGTTGAGCATGACAAACCCCGCGATCCCATGCACCGCCCAACGATGCCGTGCCAGCCGCGGCCGGCGGCTTAGCACCCGGTTCAACGTGGTTTGCAACGCCGCCCACGCCATGGCCAGCGTGAACAGCCAGAGAAACTCCCGCATGCGGCCCTGGGCAAAAATCACCGCGTCGTTGAATTTGTTCTGCCCAATCCGAAGGAGCAGGCCGCCAAACCGGTCGCCCATCCAATGAGCCAGCCGACCGCCCAGCAGGGCATAGCTTGCCCAGCCGAACAACACAATGGCCCAAAGCCCGGTTTGAATTCGATGACGCCTCATTTCAAAACTGAAAATAAATGAACTGCGCGCCTTGAAACACGCCCAGCCCGGCTACGGCCGCGAGCGCCAGGACCACCGCCGCCGCCTGCCACGGCATGTGCCATTTTGAAAAATTGTCCATCCGCTCTTGCTTCCACTGGAAAAGCATCGCCAGACCTCCCAGCACGAGCACGGGTTGCACCAGCGGGCTGATGGTGCCAGGCAATTGAAACATGGCGTGCAGGTAGCTGGAAACCACCCGCACCTGACTGAAATGCGGCGACACCGATCCCGCCCGGAACAACAACCAGCCAACGCAGGTCAGGTGAAAAAACAGCACGGCCAGCGCAACATCCGTCAGCCAGGCTGGCCAGAGCCTCCTCGAATTCGTTTCCTGCGCGGGCACCGGTTCCTTGTTCCGGCGGCCCAAGCCCGTCAAATCACCCCAGGCCCGGTGAATCGCGAGCATTGTTCCGTGAAACAATCCCCACAGCAGGTATGCAGCACCGGCCCCGTGCCACAATCCGCCCAGCAGCATGGTGACCATGAGATTCGCGTAGGTGCGCGAGGGCCCGCGCCGGTTGCCGCCCAGCGGAATGTAAAGGTAGTCCCGCAGCCAGGTCGAAAGACTGATATGCCAGTTCTGCCAGAACGCGGACGGATTGGTGACCAGATAAGGCGCCTTGAAATTCGTGACCAGTTCGAAACCCATCAGCTTCGACAACCCACGCGCAATGTCCGAGTAACCGGAGAAGTCGCCATAAATTTGGAATGCAAAAGCATAAACAATCAGCCAGGCGTTCGCGTCCGCAAATGGCGGCGCGGGCTGCCCGAATCCCCAGTTCACGATGCCCGCCAGCCGGTCAGCAATCACGACCTTCTTCACGTAACCCATGAGGATTTGCCAGATGCCGTTCACCACTTCGGTGGAATTGATGACCCGTGCCCGCTGGCATTGCGGCAGCAGATACGACGCCCGCACAATCGGCCCCGCCACCAGATGCGGGAAAAACGCCACATACAGCATGAAATCGAGCGGATTGCGCGCCGCCTTTAATTCGCCGCGGTAAACGTCAATCGTATAGCTCATGGAAAGGAACGTGTAGAACGAAATGCCCACAGGCAGGATGACGTGCAGCACGGGAAACGATGCCTTCATCCCAAAAAAGGCCAGCACGTGCTCCAGCGAATCGGCAAAGAAGTTGAAGTATTTAAACACCCCCAGCACGCCGAGGTTGACCATCATGCTGAACGAGAGGAACAGCTTGCGCTTGGCCGGATTCGGCTGGCCCTCAATCCACAAGGCGCACCAATAATCAAAAAAAGTGGAAAACAGGAGCAACGAAACAAACCGCCAGTCCCACCAGCCGTAAAAAACGTAGCTGGCCGCCAGCAGCAGCAAATTCTGCCCGCGATGCTGCAGCCGGTAATACGCCGTCAGCACGACGGCCAGGAAAATCAGAAACGTGAGCGAATTGAAGACCATTGGCGCCAGCGTTTATGCTGGAATCTGCAATAAAAATGTTTGGCGATTGTATCCGTCCATCGGGCAACAGCTGGTCAGATACAGGAGCGATTTAGATTAATCAATCCCCCAACCGCGTGCCCCTCACATTCGGACCTCATACCAACACCCGCTCCCATCAGCTTTCATTGACAAATGCGGGCTCGAGCCAACAGTTTGGGATTGGAACGGACGCCGAAGCCGGCTTGCCCCGCAAAGGTCAAGAGCGGGGAATGCAATCGCCGGAGGGCGTTCAGACGGGGCTGTCACACCAAATTGGAAAACGCCATGAACTCGGAAACCCGTTACCACGCCCCGTGGTGCCTGGTGGTGAAAATCATCACCGCGTTTTCGCTCATTTTGCTGCTGGCGGTGGCCGGCTACGGGGCGCTCTTCTTCTCGCCCTCCGCCTCACCCGTGCTGCGGCTGACCGTGGCGGTTCTGCCACTCGCGATCATTTTTGCCACGCTGCCGTTCATGGTGCGCGGCTTTGTGCTCGCCCCCGGCGAATTGCGCGTTGAACGGCTCGGCTGGCAGAACCGCTATGCGCTGGCCGACGTCGTCTCTGTAAAGATCGATCCGGAAGCGCTGCGGGGTTCCATCCGGTTATGGGGCAGCGGCGGATTGTTTGGCTTCTTCGGCATCTTCAGGAACCGCCAACTCGGCGTTTATCGTGCCTATGGCACTGATCCCAAACTGGCCGTCATCGTCAAGTTGAACCAGCGCACCATTGTCGTGACCCCCGAACATCCCGAACGGTTCGTGGCCGAACTGGAAACGCTGCGCGCCCGGGAAATCCCGTGAAGCAAAGCTTTTCACTTGGGCGGCTGGCGGCGTTTGCTTAGCGTCCTGCACGTGCTGACCGAAAAACCGTGGCGCCTGGAAGCCGTGGCCCGTTTGCTGGCGGGCCTCTTCGCGGGCATTCTCGCCGCGTCCCTCACCCTGACCGCCCTGCGCTTTGACGCCGGTTCCGCCAAAGTAGCGCCGCTGGTTTTCGTGGCGCTCATCGCCGGCGGCTTGTTCGCGTCGACGGCCATTTTTTTCCTCATTGCCCGGCCCTGGACGTTGGAAAACGCCGGCCTGCGGGGCGCCGGCCTGATGGTCTGTGCGTTCGCCGGGGTGGCGTTGACCAGCATTGCGCAAGGTGACGCGGGCGACGCCGGGCCGGAAACTTCGGTGCTCGGAATGGTCATTGCCACCGTCGGCTTCCAAGGAACCGCCCTGCCGTTGATCTGGATCCTGGCACGTCAACACGGCCTGACCCTGCGGGAAGGATTTGGACTGGGATTGGCGCCCGGCCGGGCTGTGGTGTTGGGCGCCACAGTGGCCATGCTCTTCCTGCCCGTCGGCCTGTTGCTGCAATCGGGCATCAGCCTGATCGCCCATCGGTTCGGCATCCAATTGCCCGAGCAAACTTCGGTCTACATCCTGCGGCTGGCCGATTCCTGGCCGGACCGGATCGGCCTCGCGGTGGTCACGATGGTGCTGGCGCCGCTCGGTGAAGAAGGCTTGTTCCGCGGCATCATTTACCCGGCCATCCGGCGGCTGGGCTTTCCCAACGCCGCACTGTGGGTGACGTCACTCGTGTTTGCCGCCATCCATTTCAACGCGTTGACGTTCATCCCACTGTTCGTGCTGGCGGTGGCGCTGGCCAAACTTTACGAACGAACCGGCAACCTGCTGGCGAGCATCGCGTGTCACGCTACATTCAATGCGTTCAACTTTGTCATGCTTTACCTCATTCAAAAGCAGGAACTGCCGCTGCACTCATGACCGAATTTGAACTCATCGCCCGCCTCACCAAGGCGCTGCCCACGAACGAATCGGTCGTGGTGGGCGCCGGGGATGATTGTGCGGTGCTCGACTGCGGCAACCCCGGACAGCAACTGCTTTTCAAAACGGACGCCGTCGTCGAAGGCGTTCACTTTACCCGCGAAACACCACCCGAAAAAGTCGGCCGCAAAGCCCTGGCCCGCGGCTTGAGCGACATCGCGGCGATGGCCGGCACACCCAACGCTGCACTGATCACGATTGGCCTGCCCCGGAATTTTGACGCCACCATCGTTGAGCGCCTTTACGCCGGGATGAGTGAACTGGCCCGGAAATTTCACGTCGCCATCGTGGGCGGTGAAACGACGACGAGCCCGGACCGCATGTTTGTCTCGCTCGCGCTTACGGGTTTTGTGCCGCAAGGCAAGGCGGTGCTTCGCTCGGGCGCCAGAGCGGGCGACGCCATTTTTGTCACGGGCGAACTCGGCGGTTCGCTCGCCGGCAAGCACCTCGACTTCGAGCCCCGCCTGGCGGAGGCGCACTGGCTGGCAACGCACTTCAAGCTGCATTCGATGATTGATCTGAGCGACGGACTGGCCGGCGACTTGCGGCACATTCTCCACGCCAGCCACGTCGGGGCGGAACTTGGTTCCGCCATCGTGCCGGTCAGCCGGGCCGCCAAACGGACGGCGCGCACCTCAAGTTCCGCCAAACCGCCGTTGCTCGCGGCCCTGACCGATGGCGAGGATTTTGAGCTGCTGTTCACGGTGGCGGCCGGTTCCGCCGTGCGGCTGAAGGATGCGTGGCGGGAGCGCTTCCCCAAGCTCAAGCTCACGTGCATCGGCAAAATCACGGCCGAACCCGGCCTGCGGCTGCGGGACAAGTTCGGCGTGCATGCTTTCCAAGGCGATGGCTACGTTCATTTCGCATAGGATCATAATTCCATTGAATTGAACGAACGCGCGTGGTCTTGGAGGTGGTTCTGTTTTCCTTTGAGCTTGTCGAGTGTGGTGTCCCAACGCAATTTTTGGCCGACCTCGGACCATGATCCCATCAGCAATGAACCATCGTCACCTGATCCCCCTCGCGTTGCTCTGTGCACTGTGCATCACTGGCTGCAAGCGGAAGCCGGCCCGCACGGCGGAGGACAATTCGCCGGTATCGCCGGGCTCACCGACATCTTCAGAGCCATGGCCAAGCGCAGGCGCGACAGCTGCCGACCGTCAGGAATGGCTGGAGCGAACCTTTGTGAAAGCCTACGAGGAAGTGGGAACTCACGACCCACGCTGGGATGCAACCGCACGCAAGGCACTCGAATTATATTCGCACCTGCTCGTGCAATACGATTCGAACCAGGCATCCGAACTCGCCACCCGTTTGCAACAAATCCGTGCGGAGAACTGCACAGACCCGCTGGTGCTTTACGTGAATCTGCGCACGACGGACAGTGACACGGAGGACGCCAGCGCAGCCACCGCCGAGGCTTATCGCCGCGTGGCCGACGGCATGATGAGCTCGGGCTATCCGGCCATTCGGAAATTCTACGCCGCCGTCCGGGCCGCTGATGCCTGGCACGGCGCCCACGGCGGACAGAGCGATGCCATGCCGATGTTGGGCCGCTTCCGCCGCGGCGCTTTTGCCCAGTTGGAGATCGTGCTTCATGACCCCGAAACGCCTTTCATGGAGGCGTATCTTGCGGCGGATGCGCTGCAACAGGTCATCTCCGCAAACACGAAGGAAAAGGATGACCTGCTGCCGCCGTTGATCGACTATTTTCAAACGCGCTGGCTACAGGAAGGTTTGGCGTGGAATTTTTGCGGTCATGCCTACGTGCAACTGGCCTGGAACCGGCGTGGTTCGGGCTATGCCAACCAGGTAACCGAAGCCGGCTGGAGCGGCTTCGCGACCAATTTGACGGAAGCCGGCCGATGCCTTGAGCGTTCCTGGCAGCTCGACCCCAAAAACAGCGACACCGCCGCGACCATGATGACCGTGGTATTGGGGCAGGGACAAGGGCGGGACCGCATGGAACTCTGGTTTCATCGGGCCATGGAAGTTGATGCCGCATGCTACGAAGCCGCGCGGACCAAGGTTTGGTATCTCCAACCCAAATGGTATGGCTCGGCCGAAGAGGCGATTGCCTTCGGCCGGGAGTGCGTCGCCTCCAAAGTCTGGAAGGGCCGCGTGCCGTTGGTGCTCTGGCAGGCGCACATGATGCTTGCCAACGACAAGGCAAGCGGTTTGAAGGATGCCTACTGGAAACAACCCGGAGTATGGCCCGACGTCCGGGACAGCTTTGAACGTTACTTCGAACTGAATCCGGACGGGCGCGGTTGGCGCCACGATTACGCACTTTACGCCTACAAGTGCGGGCAATACGACAAATTCCTCGATCAGCTTCCGCAAATGGGCTGGGTTAATTATCCATTCTTCGGCGGGCCGCAGGCCTTCGCCTCGATGGTCGCTGAAGCCGAGCAGCAGACGGGCCGCAAAGCCAGGCTGCCATAGCAAGCCCGGGCAGCCGTCCATGCGCCCACCATTCGTCTGCCTTCAGACTTTTGGAATGAGCTTTGTTACGCATTCTCGTATCATCGAAGCGCGATGGCTACGTTCATTTCGCATAGTCCGGCCGAAACCGAAGCGCTCGGCGAAGCGTGGGGGCGTGAGGCGCCGCGCGGCCTGGTCATTGCGCTCCGTGGCGATTTGGGCGCGGGCAAGACGCAACTGGTGCGCGGGCTTGCGCGCGGTCTGGGCTGCACGGCCCGCGTGCATTCGCCGACGTTCACCCTCGTGAACGTGTATGACGGCGGACGGCTGCCGCTGTTTCATCTCGATCTTTACCGGCTCGAAACGCCGGACCAAATTCATGGCGCGGGCGTGGACGAATATTTGCAGCCGGACGGCGTGGCGGTCATTGAATGGGCGGAACGGATGCTCCGGGAACATCCAACATCCAATGCGGAAATCCGCGTCCGCCGGGTGAACATTGAAATCGTGAACGACACCACACGACGCATTGTTTATGAAGATTCTCGCGCTTGAATTCTCCTCGGCCCAGCGCAGCGTGGCGGTGGCGTGCGATGCCGTGCATGTGCGCGAAGTCATCGAAACCACGCCCGGCAACACCACGCGGCCGTTTGCCATGGTGGAAACCGCCCTGGCACAGGCCGGCCTCGAACGCGAGGTCATCGACCGTCTGGTGGTCGGGCTGGGACCGGGTTCCTACACCGGCATTCGCGCGGGCATCGCGCTGGCGCAGGGCTGGCAGCTCGCACGGTCCGTGCCCACAACCGGCATTGCGAGCACGGAAGTCATTGCCGCAGGCGCACAAACCGACGGACTCCGCGGGCGGCTGAACATTGTCGTCGATGCGCAGCGCGGGGAATTTTATCTCACGACCTGGGAGCTCTCCGAAAACGCCCGGCACGAACTGGAACCCCTTCACATCGTAAAACGCGATGTGGTGCAGGCGCGGCTGGATGCGGGTGAACCGGTGGCGGGTCCGCATGTCACGAAGCATTTCCCCGGCGGGCTGAATCGCTTCCCGCGCGCGGCAACGCTGGCCCAACTGGCAATGTCGCACCGCGACGGCGTCGAGGCCGCCGGGTTGGAGCCGATTTATCTGCGCGAGACCACGTTCGTCAAAGCCCCCGCGCCGCGTGTCATCTGATTGGGGTCAGTTATGAAGCGATTCCTGTTCATCTTTTTCGCGCCGTTCCTGCTGGCCGTGGGAATCGCCTTGTTCCTTGCCCTGCGTCCGCCGGCGCAAATCACCTCGGGGCCGTTGACCTTGCCCGACGGATCGGTGGTCCGCATCATGGCGGTGACCTACGGCACCAACCACGTCGTCGGCACCGCGCTGGCACGGATGGTGGCGCGCTTTCCGCGACCGCTGCGGGCGATTACGACCCGCATTCTCGGCCCGCGCGTCGCCGCGCAATACTCCGCCACCACGTCCATCCCGAAGCTGATCGTATGGCTCGATCGCTCGACGAATGGCATCTACACACCTCCCGGCACGGGCTACTTCTCGGCCAGCCTGGCCAATGCCCGGGCCTTCGTATCGGGCAACGAACAGACGTTTGGTTCCTGGTATGGCAATCCACCACAATTGCGATTTGAAGTTTTCCCGCGCCGCGAGCGCCAGATCAGCCTCGCCTTGTTTGAGCACTCATCGAGCGGCAGCGTAACGAACTGCGGCAGCCTGACCTTCGACAATCCTGCATTCGCGAACTATCCGCAGTGGGAACCGGAACCGCTCCCGTCCACGAAACGTATCGGCGATTTGGAAGCCACCTTGAACCAGCTCAGCACCGGTCATGGCCACAATGTGAACTACACGGCATTGGCGGGCGACCGACGGGAAATCAAATTCAACGACAACCCGGGCAACGGCGACAACAACACGATCTGCCTGCTGCAACTGCGTTCCCTGACCCGCTCCAACGAGGTCTGGCGCGTGGCGGGAGTGGAAGTCAGCGACGCAACGGGAAACAAGGTGGCTGCCAACACGCTCGGCTGGGGTGGTTACAACGAGGGCTATTTTACCTTTGCACCGGGCCTGTGGCCGGACGAAGCGGCGTGGCAGCTTGATTGTGAACTCAAACGCGCCGAAGGCTTCACTCCCGCGGAAGAATTTACGTTCCTGGCCGTGCCGCTGGGCGCGCCGGGCGAAACCAACCAGGTTGGCTGGACGACCAACTTCAAGGGCATCACGGTCACGTTGGATTACGTGGTGCGACGGGCTCCAATCACCAACAGTTCGTGGTCTTCGTCTTCGATGTCCCAGGTGCACTTCACGACTTCAACGCTTTCAAACGGCTGGCATCTCGATTTGATTTCCAGCCGCGCCGACACCAGCACCAATCTCAACGGCGGCTCCTGGAGCCGCGGCGCCAATGAACGCACCTACGATTTTCGCAACATCCCGACGGATGCCACCACCGCTGATTTCTCCTTCGCCGCGCAGCAAAGCCGCCACGTGACGTTCCTCGTCAAACCGGCGGTCGGCCCCGTGCGCCTGGAGCTGCCGCCCCAGAAGTGATTCTGGCGGCGCGCGGCCGGTTGCGCTTAGATTGTCCCCGTGAAAGCTGCCGTCCTGCACGGAAAGGAAACCGTCCGCGTCGAGGAAGTTGCCGAACCGGCGTTGAAGCCCGGCGAGGTGCGCATCCGCATCGAAGCCGCGCTCACCTGCGGCACGGACCTCAAGGTTTACAAGCGCGGTTATCACGCGAAGATGATCGTGCCGCCGGCCTGCTTCGGACAC
>DASTWL010000035.1 GCA_035765895.1 Verrucomicrobiia bacterium
TTCGCGGAACGGTATTACAACCGGGAACGGCGCCACAGCGCCCTCGGTTACCAGAGCCCGGTGGACTTTGAACTGCAACTAAACTAAAACACCTATGCGCACCGCCCCTCCAAGGTGTCCATCAAACCGGGTGAGGCCCAAGGCTTGGCTTGCATCGCTCCTTTCGACCGGATTTCACGCACCCAATTCAATTTTCCGGTCGAAATCTTTCACCCTCTGCTCGCCTCGTCCTCACACCCGCTCCCACATGACAGGTTCTTCAGGACCGACTAGTTATTGGCTCTGCAAAGTTCACTCGGGCGCAGGCCCGCCTGTTTCAGCAGTTGGCAAGCGCCTCGCCGTTGGCTGCGGTTTTCATTTCGGCGTGCCCAATTTTAACATCGTAGTGCCCGCGATCGGCAACATTGGAACCCCATTATCATTCAATAGCTTTGCCCCGGGTGTGAAACGGTGGTTGCGAACTCTAATTGACGCTCCATCCGGATGCATTGCAGTCGCTCCAGATTTGGTAATTGAGCGGAGCTCTGCTTGAACCCGCTTCCATGCAACGGGGATTTGCACATCAATTGTGCGACACGCAAGCCATGATTCACCAAGACCATTTGCAGTAAGTCGTCCAACATCCAAATAAAGCGACTTCGGATTCTTCTCACCGAACTCTTTCTGAGTCTCAACGGGCAGGTTTGGTGCAAATTCAGTGAACGCAATCCTCCAAAAGGTGCCATTCCTGATTGCTTCCTCTATATGTTTTCCAAACAACTCTACCGCTTGAAAAGGGGGGAAGCTCATTCCAATTACGTGAATGTCGAAACCGAAACTTATTTTGTTGACGAATTCAGCTAGCTCGTCGGGGGTGGCATGAAATTGTATCGAAATGCTGCTCATAAAACTACTTGTCGTAAGGGACGAACGTTGTGGGCAAACCGCCACGATTATTAAGGTCGTCAAGAGCCTTGACCTCTCGCGTTACAGGAGTCCTGTCGGCTTTAGTCTTTCCAACATTGACGCCTTGTCGGCTGCCGCTGGGTGTTTCATACAATATATCAGGACGGCGAGTTTGCTTGTAGCCACCTGGTGTTTTGATGACTGCTTCTGGAAGCCCCTCGCGTTTACCGCCACCAATTATTATATTGCCATCTGCTTCCAGCTTATCTGCTACTTCCTTGATCTTTATGTTATGCGGTCCTTCCAAGCCAACTTTTGGCCCTCGCTTCAGAAATCCTTCTCCCGCTTCCTCGGCCACACCCTTCGCGACCTGCTTCTCGACGATATGCTCGACTTCCTTGGTTGCCAGCTGGGTGACGGGCTTCGACAAGGTTTTGCCGTCCGGCACCAGGTCTGTCACGCCCAAAATCGTCAGCGACACGCCCATTGTGTAGAGCCGGACGGTTTCCCCCGCGCTCATGCTCGGGTCGTAGCTGGCGTCCGCCGCCGCCTGCAAGACTTCGCGCGCCATCACCAGCGTCGGCTTGTCGAGCGGTTTGGATTTTGCCGCCCGGATGCTGTCGCCAAACTTTTCATTCACATAGGCACCTTGAACACCACCTGTGCGCTGGTCGTAAATCAGGCTCGTCAACTGCGGCGCGTGCCCGCTGGGGTCCGTGTATTTCAGCGGGTTGTTCAGCGCGTAGCTGTAACGGTTGAAGCTTTGCGGATTGCTGAGGTCAGGGATCACCGTGTCGGGCTGGATGAAGCGGGCCAGTTGCGGGTCGTAGTAGCGCGCACCGTAGTAGTAGAGGCCGGTGTCCTCATCCAGCACTTGGCTGGTGTAACGCTTGGAAATTGGGAATGCCGTTGTGCTTTCCGTGAAGCGGTCACGCCCAAATGCAGAATACTCGTGATGTTGTATCCGGTTGCCGTTCCGGTCGGTCAGCACGGAGGTCGAGCGCAGATGGTCGGCGTGGTAATACTCGAAGACGTTCGTGCCGGTTTGGTCAAAGGTGCAGACGGTCTGCCCGCCGGCGAGGATGTGGAACAGCACCTGCCCGTTCTTTTCTTCGTAATTATTGCCGATCCAGACTTGGAGGTTCGTGGCGTTCTGTTTCCAGAGGCGAGTGCCGTCGCCTGCGTAGCCGAAGGTGTTCGTCAAGGTCGTGGTCAGCACAAACTGCAGCCGGTTCTCGGCGTCGTAGTCCAGCCGCTGCGTGCCGCGCACCAGCAGGTTGCCGTTGGCATCGTAGGCATAGTTCACGCCGTTGGCGCTTTTCACCGCGTGCGGCAATCGTGTGCCGTAATTGTAGGTGCCTGCTCCCGCCTCCCCGTTCACCGTCAGGTTGCCGATGGCGTCGAAGCTGAAGTTGATCGTCTGACTGACCGCCGGGCGCGTGAGGGACGTGAGGCGGTGCAGGTCGTCATAGACCAGGCTGCTCAAGCTGGCGGCGGCGGTGTTGGTATAGACTGCATCGGTGATGCCCTTGAGATTGGAGACTTTGTCAAACGTGTAGGTCAAATCCTGCTGCTTGGTCGCGCCCTTGTAGGTGAAGACGCGTTTCAACCGTTTCGAGTTGGCGTAGTAATCGTTGGTCGTGCTGACCCCGTTGCCGAAGTTCGCGCCGAGCGACTGGCCGAGCGCGTTGAACCCCCGGGCCGTCCAGAACACCGTGTTGCTCCCGCCGACCTGCTTTACCTGTGAGAGGTTGCCGCCGGCGTCGAACAGGTTCGTGATGGTCGGGCCGCCGTTGGGATAGACCAGGCCGGTGGCGCGGTCGGCGTTGTCATAACTCATCAAGTTGGTGTAGCTCTGGCCGTTCTTCGTGAGGTAGCGCACCGACTTGAGCACGCGGTCACGAATATCGTAGCTGAACTTCGTCCAGCCCTCGGCATCCACGGTGCGGAAAAGCTGGCCCGCATAGACCGTGTAACCGCCATCGCCCAGGTTGCTGTCGTAGGTGTTGGTGACGCCATACTGGAACGCGCCGCCCCGGGCATACACCTCACGACTGCTCAGCCGGCCCAGCGGATCGTTGTAATTGAACCGCACCAACTGCCCCTTGGCATCTTCCTGCTCGCGCAACCGGCCGGCATAATCGCGGCGGTATTGCCACACGCCCAGGTCCGGGTCCGCCAGCGCGACCAACTGGCCGAGGTCGTTGTAGGCGTATTCAATCTTGTTGTTCGCCTGGTCGGTGATGTTCGTGAGCGAACCCGCCAAGTCGAAGCCGAATGTGGTGGTGTAGTTGCCACCGCTGGTGACTTCCACGATTTGGTTGGTGCGCCCGTAGGCGTCCAGCTTGAACTGCTTCACCTTCCCTTCCTCGTCGGTGCGGACCCTCACCCACGGGTCGGTGCCATCCTGATAGGCCAACACCAGCGAGCCGACCGGAGAGGAAGTGGCGTCGCCGCCGGTCAGGTTGGTGCTGGTGAGCAGGCCGGAACTGAACGTGCCGTTGACCGCCGCCGTGACGTTGGTCAGCCGGGCGGCCGCATCGTAACGGCGCAACGTGCCGATCAACGTGCCGCTGGGTTTCGTAAAGTTGGTGCCGCTGCTGAAGTAGGGCAGCGTCTCGAAGCGCACCGCGCCACGTGGGTCATACACCGTGCTGACCACCCGGAAGCCGTTGGTTTCGGCTTCTTCCCGTGCCTGGATGGTCCGGCCCAGGCCATCGAAGTAGGTCCACGATTCGTGGCCGTTCGTGGCATCCACATCGTCCACCTTGCGCACCCGGATGGAGTTGGTGGAGACCCCGCCAGCCAAACCCAGCCGGTAATCGTAACGGGCGATCCATTGGTTGGCTGGGCCGTTGGGCGTGGTGGAAACATCCGTCTCGGCCGGGCGCAGAAAGGCATCGTAGGCGTTGGCCGTTGCCAGGCCTTTGGCATCCGTGGCGTTGAGCAACTGGCCCGAGCGGGGATCATAACTCATCGTGCTCGTGAACGTGCCGCCCGCCGTTTGGGAAACGGGGAAGGTCTGCGTGCCGCTGTCGTAAACCGTCGTGGTGACGATGCCCGCCTCGTTGGTCGCCGCCATCGGGTTGCCATAGCTGTTGTAACCGTAGCTGTTGGTGGTGAAGGAACCCTCACAGATGCGGTCGCGCTGTTGCGTGAGGCTGCCCGTATCACCATCGTAATCGAACTGCGATTCCCGCAGGATGGCGGTTCCCGCCGCATCCGTTGCCAGCCACGTGCGCGACGGTTTGTCGCGGATGTCCGGGTTCGCCAGCGCGGCAAAGGTGGTGAACTGATACACCGCGTCGCTGCCCACGTCGGTGAAGGTTTCCGTCGCCGCATTCACACTGCTGACTTCGCCAAAGTGAACTTGGTTCGTCAGATTGCCGCTGGCCAGGTCGTAGGCGAACTGTTGCGCGGCGGCGCGGTAGTTGTTGGTGCTGCCCGGGTAATCAAGATCCAGCGTCTGACTGACGAAGGCGAAGTGACTGCCGTAACCGAGGTCAGCGTCCTCGACCTTGTTCAGCGTGAGGGCATACAGCTTGCCATCGCTGCCCCACGTCTCGCTGCGGAACGGCATGCCCCGCTTGGCGAGGCTGGCCGCGCTGTCCTCGTATTCGCCGAATGCAGCGTTGTTCCGCCCACCCGACTGGTGGAACCATTGCACGTTGGTCAGGCCCAGCGGATCGGTGACGCTGACCCGGGCGAAGCCGTTGAACTCGCGCCGGGCGGCGTTCCAATAGCCGCCTTCGTAGGCGTAGCTCGTCGTGTTGCTGGCGTTGAGGCCGTCCGACACCGACACGCTGGCCACGGTGTAAAGCGGGAACGGCAGCAACTGGCGGCTGGTGACGCTGTTGGTTTCGCGGTTGTCGGATTGGGTGGAGGGTTTCCAGGCCACGTTGATGACGCCACCGATGCCATTGCTCACCACGCTCAACAAATCCGGCAGCGGACCTTTGCCCAGCTCCACGGCCAGCCGGTTGTAAACCCCCAGCTGGTAGTCCTCCATCACGTGGTCCGGAATGCCATCGCCGTTGATGTCCAGGAGCCGGGCGCCCGGGCCCTCGATGTCCGTCGAGCCGTAGGTCTGGCTGAAGTAAGGCCCATAAATCACCGGGTAAGCGAAGTTGGTGCCGGTGTTGATTTGCACCAGCCAATTCGTGACTCCTTCGCTCCCACCGATGATTTGCCAGTAACGAAAGAGCCGATCCGGCAAGCCATCGCCATTGATGTCGCGATAGACGCGCTCGTCGTGGTCGTTGATTGCGGCCTGCTCTGGGTAGTGAGTGTAGTAACCGTTGTAGTAGCTCGTGATCAAGCCGCCCCAATACACCGGCGGCTCAAAGCCGGCGCCGTTGTTGAATTCCACAACATAACTGGTGTTGGTTGTTGCAAAACCTCCGCCCGAGTTGGTCACATACATGACCCGGTCCGGCAGGCCATCGCCGTTGAGGTCGAGCAACCTTAACGCGGCGGAATTCAGCGTCTTTCCAAGGGAACCCGCAGAATTGTCATACGTGAGCGGCCCCCAGATGTTGGTAGTGGTAAAGCCTGCGCCGGTGTTGAACTGCACCAGATAGTTTGTGAACGGCGCAAATTGCCGCGCCAACACCCGGTCCGGCAGCCCGTCGCCGTTCAGGTCCAGCATCAGCACGTCGTTGCCGTTTTCCACCGAACGCCAGGTCATGGTGCCAGACCCCGGCACCAGGTTGGTGAACACCACATTCGTCCAGCGGGTGGACGAGACGGACAGCCAGTTGGTGCTGTTGTTCAGTTGCACCACCAGGTTGGTGTAGGGATATGAATACGGCGCCCCCGCGCCAGACGAGAGCGATTCCAGCGGGTCCATCACGCGGTCCGGCAGGCTGTCACCGTTGAGGTCGAGCAGCCGCTGAAATGAACCGTTCAGCGCGTCCCAATCCAGGTTGTTGGCGGTCGTGAGATTGTTGATCTGGTCGGTGTAGGTCTGGATGCTCAACGGGCCGAAGGAGACCGGATTGTCAAACCCGCCCCCGTTGTTGTGCTGCACCCAAAAGTTGGTGTAGGGCGGCAGGGTCGGCACCAGCACCCGGTCCGGCAGGCCGTCGCCGTCCATGTCCAGCGTGTCCGCAACCTGGTGCGCGCTCCCGTCGGAGGCGGACACTTTGTAGTAGAGGGTGGGATCACCGCCCGAGGGCAGATTCAGGTTGGTCCAATACGTCAGGGGCTGGAAACCAAAATTTTGCACCGAGTAGGCGAACGAAACGGGCGGAAGGCTCGCAGTGAGGTTTGTGCCGAAGCGCGTGACGGATTTGAGGAGAGTGCGCGTCGTGTTGGTGGACTGCGCGTAGCTGAGGCGGTTGCTCCACACGAGCTGCCCCGCCGCCTTGTGAACCATCGCATCCAACCGGCGGTTCAGTTCCACCCGGTAGCCGGACAGGTAGCTCACCTTCACGTCGCTGCGCGGGCCGAGGATGAAATCCACGGTGTTCGTATTGGCCAACCCACCGGTGTGACCGTTGTAGCTGATGTTCAGCGGATACAGCGTGCCGGCAACGTTGGTGTAGGCGTAGTCCGCAGTGTCGCCCAGCACGCTTTCCACCCGGGCCAGCGCCCAGCGGTAGGTGCCCGTCCACGCGTTGGAAGACCACCCGCTCTTGGCGTTGCTCATCCGGCTGTTGTTCGTCGAGCCGAAGTAGTAGGCATTCCCGCTCTTGTCGGTCACCTGCCACTGGTTCAAATTCGTCAGGAGTTGAAACCGCAGGAACCCGCCCTCGATCTCCGCCCGGTATTCGTTGTTCGTCAACCGGACCAATGACGCCGCCTGCCCGTTCAGCGAAAACACAAAGCCCTTCGCATCGTCATACGCCGTGAGTGGCGCGCCGTTGGTCCAGGCCACCGGCACACCGCGCTTGGTTTCGCGCTGGATGTAGCCCAAATCCAAATCCCAGCCCACGCCGCACCAGCCGTTGTCGGACGCGCTGTTGTAATACAAGGCCAGCGACGGCTGGCTGCCATGCCGACCCGGAGCCAGTTCCAGCGGCACCTGATACCCAAAACGGCCCGTGAACAAATCGGTTTGAAAATTAAGCTGCCCCGAGGGAGCCGGTGCCGGTGCCTTTTGTGAGGCATCGCCGCCCGTATTTTCACCCGTGCGGGTCGTCTGCGCCAAGGCGCACGCTCCCGTCAGCCAAAGAACCAAAAGAATACGTTGCATGGAAAGATTCGCGGATGGCAGTGGAGGAACAGCGTTACGGCACCGGACAGCACGGGATCGCAATCGCACTGAGCGAGGGGACCGAATTGGCCGTCAACGGCGACAGGCCGGCAATGACTTCGTAATAATCCGACAGCCCGTCGCCGTCGCTGTCGGCGTTGTAGGGATCGGTCTGGGAAACGAGCTTTTCGTAGGCGTCGCTAAGCCCGTCGAAGTCGCTGTCGCGTCCAGTTCCCAAAATCAGGCAGGCCGAAAAGGGCGGCAGGTTGGTCATGGTGTAGACGTTGCAATGATAGCCCTGCCCCAGCCATGCCCAGCCGTAGGCCGGGTCGGAGGGCCCGAGCGCCGCCGTGGCGAACACGTCATACACCAGCCCGTCACCGCCGCCGGCAATTTCAAAGGTGGTGGTCGTCGTCTGGTTGGTCCCGCTGCCGCTCAAGGATGCCGTCACGTTGGTCAGCCACACATCGCTGCTGGTGACACAACTGGGCGCGTTGCCCGCCCATTGCAGATAACCCGGCCCGCTGATGGCATTGAACACCGTCGGCCCGGGCGGAACGGTCGGCGCCGACCCAATCGCGGCCATGACGTTGAAGATGTTGATCGCGTAATTTGGACGGAGGTAGTTGTAAGTCGCCGCCGCCGTCCCGGCGTCCAGCGGGAAATCGTAGGTGTAAAGATCATCAAACACGCCGTGCGCCTGCGCCAAACCGTCGGGGTCGCTGCCAATCCCAAAACCGTTGGTCAGCACTTCTGGTCCCGGGAACACCGTCACCCCGGCTCCGCTGGCCGCCAGTTCACCGTCCAGATACAAGGCCGTGTTCGTGGCGGAATAGGTCAGCGTGAGGTTGTGCCACTCGTTGGTCGCCCAATCAATCGGGGCCGAGAGGTAGGCGGTCATTGCGCCATCGCCACTGTTGGTCTGTGCCCCGAAGTAAAGATTCGTGCCGCCGCTGTCCAGATAGAGACTCCACCAGCCGTAGCTGGCGTTGGTGGTGTAGGCCCCGACTTCGATCAGCCGGCCCCATTCCCCCGGGCCGCTGCCATTCTGGTTCGTCGTGGCCGAGGCCCAGTTTGGCGCGAACCACAGCGATACCGTTCCCACAGCCACCGTCAGGTTGGTCGTGCCGTCGCCCTCCTGCACGCGGTAACGCAGCCACGCTGGGTTGGAACTGTCGAGCCACAGCGAATAGCTCCCAAACACATTGCCCAGGAGGGTGCTTTCAAGGTTGGTAAAGGACAGTGGCGTGTCACCCAGATCACTCTCCCACGTGTTCGTGTCGGCGAACGACCAGGAATTGAGGTTCGTGGGAAACGACCAGCCCCCGTCCAACGGCGGCGGCTCCTGCCCGCGCAACAGCCCGGGAAACAGGCTCAGGAGAATCACCATGAACGGGAGAAACCCTCGCTGCCACCGGCTTTCCGGTGATGGGAGTGTTGCCTTTTGCTTCATGACCTTCCTTCTGATGGATGAAAAACACCCTGATGAATTCTGATTCTCCCACGCACTTTACGACGCATGCGCCGTTTCCGTCAAATTTGATTTTCATGAGAAAAGACGAGTGCCAGAAACCAAATACGCCTCGTCGCTCTTAAAAGAGTTAGGCAGCAACATTCGTCGGAAACGAACGTCAAAGGGTATCACTCAACAAGAACTCGCCGAACTGGCCGATCTGAACATCCGAAACATCCAGCGCATTGAAGCGGGGCAGATAGACATAATTTTCAGCACGTTCGCCCGAATCAAAAAGTCGCTAGACTGTTCTTGGGAAGATTTAATCCCACGCGACTGGCATTAGGGCCACCCCTTCTACTCGCTGGTCAATCACGCGCAGTTTCCCCATTCAAGGCATTTCACCGCGCCGCGCCGGTTTGCACGACCGGCGTGGCCCGGTCATGATCCAGACAGCTGCGGACCGCTTTCAACAGCTTCGACACGTCAAACGGCTTGGGCAGGAAATTGACGCCGACAACCAGCTTGTTGGCGTTCTCCATCAGCTCCTGGCTGTAACCACTCGTGTAGAGCACCTTCAAATCGTTGGTGGGCGTCACCAATTGTCTGGCCAGGCTCGCGCCGCTCATGCCGTTCGGCATCACCATGTCGGTGAGCAGGAGATCAATCTTGCGCGGCGCCGCGTTGGCCACCTTGAGCGCCTCGGGACCATCGCCCGCCTGCAACACGTCGTAGCCCTGATCCTGCAACAGCGTGGTGATGAACTCGCGCAACACCGGTTCGTCCTCGACCACCAAAACCGTTTCCTTCGATTTCGGGGAACCGCCCTCCAGGGGCAGCATGAGCGTTTCCTCGATGCGGACCGCGGGCTTGTCGGTGGCTTCCAGCAGGACGTGGAAGGTCGTGCCGTGCCCCGGCCGCGATTCCACATTCACCCAGCCCTCGTGCTGCTTGATGATGCCATACACCGTGGAGAGGCCGAGCCCCGTGCCCTTGCCCGGCGCCTTGGTCGTGTAAAACGGCTCGAAGATGCGCGACAACACCACGGTGTCCATGCCGCAGCCGTTGTCCGCCACGCTCATCTGCACGAACCGGCCGGGCCGCGCGTCCGGGTGCGTTTGCGCGGCTTCCGGTCCCAGAAACACTTCCCGCGTGGTGATGACGAGCTGGCCGCCCTGCGGCATCGCGTCGCGCGCGTTGACCGCCAGGTTGATGATGATTTGGTCGATGCTGTTCTCGTCCGCGAACACGGCGGGCAGACCCGGCGCGCAATCGTATTCCAACCGGATGGTCTCGCCCAGCAGCCGCTTGAGCATCGCCTGCAGCCGCTCGATCGTGCCGTTCAGACAAATCGGCCGCGGCTGAATGACCTGCTTGCGGCTGAACGCCAGCAGCTGTCGCGTCAATGTCGCCGCGCGATCGGCGGCCATCTTGACCTGCGTGAGCGAATGCACAAACGGCTGGTCCGGCGTGACACGCCCCATCATCAGGCTGGCGTGCCCGTGAATGATGGTCAGCAGATTGTTGAAGTCGTGGGCCACACCGGCCGCGAGCTGCCCGATGGCATCCATCTTCTGCGATTGCCGCAACTGGAGTTCAAGCTTGCGTTGTTCGGTGACGTCCTGCATCGCCACCAGCAGGCAGGTTTCCTCCCCCAGCACCACCGGTTCGATGGAGGCCAGCGTTTCCCGCAGTTCGCCGCCGCGCGGCTGGATGCGCAGGGGAAAATCCCGCACCTGGCCCCGGCGCCGCAGCAGGTCCATCGCCCGCTCACTGTCCTCGGGACGCGCGAGCAGTCCCAGCTCGGCCGCGGAATGCCCCACCACCTCGTCGCGGCTCAAGGCCGTCAGTCGGGTGAAGCTCTCATTGACTTCGAGGTAGGTCTGCGTCGCCGCGTGCATGATGGCCATCGGAATGGCGGAAGCCTTGAAGGCCATTTCGAAGCGATGCTCGGAGCCGCGCAGCTCCATTTCCGTCTGTTCCCGGCGCCGGACCTCCGCGCGCAACTGCTCGTTGGAGGCCACGAGCCGGGCGGTTTGTTCCGCCACCATCCGGTTCAGTTCGGCGAGCCGCAGATTGGCCTGCTGCGTGACGGTCCATTTCTTCGTCATCGCGTGTGCCAGTTGCAGCACCTCGATGTTGTCAAAGGGCTTCTTCAGAATGACGAAATTATCCGAATGCCCGAGGCTGCGGACGATGTCCTCCCATTCATGGTCCGAGTAGGCCGTGCAGATGACCACCTGCAAATCCGGGCTGCGGCCCCACAGATGCCGGATGGTCTCGATGCCGTCCCAGCCCGGGGGCATGCGCACGTCCACGAACGCCATCGCGTAAGGCTGCCCCGCCGCGAGCGCCGCCTCCACCCGTTCCAAGCCCTCCTGGCCCTGGTAGGCGGAATCGATCTGGAACACGCCCAGTTGGACCGGCGGCGCCGCCGGGTCGCCAAACAACTTCAGCTCCGCCGCCGCCAGATCCCCGTCGTCGGTAAGCGGGCACAGAATCTTGCGGATGTCGTCGTGAATGGTCGCATTGTCGTCCACGACGAGGATTCGCTGCACCTTGTTTTGACCCAAAAACGACATGCTTCAATTCTTGGTGGAGGCCGCGGGCAGTTCAAGGGTGAAGGTGGCCCCGCATTCCGGCCCGTCGCTGGCGGCGGTCAACGAACCGCCCAGTTCCCCGGCCGCGATGGCGCCGCTGTGCAGCCCGAAGCCGTGCCCGTTGGCGCGGGTGGTGAACCCGTGGGAAAAAATCCGGGTCAGGTTCTCCTTCGGGATGCCCACCCCATTGTCTTCGACCACGATTTTGACGTTGCCCGAACCATTCTGAAGAACTTTCAACCGCATGAATTTCTCCGCCGCCGCGCCCTCGTCCAGGGCCTGCCGCGCGTTGTGGATCAGGTTGGTCAAAATCTGCAGCACCTTGTGTTTGTCCGCCAGCACGGGCGGCACGTCGGCGAAGTCGCGTTCCACGCGGATGGCCTGGCGTTCCAGGCTGGGCAGGTTCATGCGGAGCGCATCCTCGACCAGTTCGGGCGCGGACAAGGGCTCCGTCAGGCCGCCGACCCGTGCGTAGCTCTGTTGCATCGCCACGATTTCCTTCATGTGTTCGATGTTGGTTTTCAACTGCCGCAACTCGCCCTGCCAGTTCTTTTGTTCCGCCGCCAGATGCTGCGTCACCCGGATCAGGAAATCCGGCAGCAGCCGGCCCTTGTCATCTTCCGTGAGAAACACGCCCAGCCGCGGCAGGTTTTGCTCCAGCAGCGTCACGGCCTGCCGGAGTGACGCGATCCGGGACCGGCCGGCCTGATCGTGCAGCAACTGGGCCGACACGCTCACGCTGTTGAGCACGTTGCCCACGTTGTGCAACACGCCTGTGGCCACTTCGGCCATGCCCGCGGCGCGCGAGGCATCCACCAGTTCCTGGTGCAGCCGCTGCAGCTCGGCATCCGCTTCCTTGCGGGCCGTGATGTCCTCCACGCAGCCCTCGAAATACAGGATGCCGCCGCCCGCATCGCGGATGGCCTTCGCGCTCTCGCGCACCGTGATGATTTTGCCGTCGGCCCGCCGCCAGTGGAGCTCGACCTCGTCCACCCGCCCGGTCCGCTCCAGCTGTTCGCGGAACGCCTCACGTTCCGTCGGGAGCAAGCCCACCTGCTGCGCGGCGTAGCCCGCCACCAGTTCCTCAAAGGTTTTGAATCCCAGCATGGCCAGCAACGCCGGGTTGGCCATCAAAAACCCACCCTGTTGTGCCGAACGGTAGAGCCCGATGGTGGCATTCTCGAACAACGAACGGAACCGCTCCTCGCTCTCGCGCAAGGCGGCTTCGATGCGCTGGCGCTGGGCGACTTCCTTGGCCAGCTTCACGCCGGCTTCCATGCGTTCGACCATCAGGTTGAACGCGTCCGCAAGCTGGCCCACCTCCCCGCCCGCGCCCTTTTCGGCGCGCACGGTGTAATCCTGCTTTTCCCACATGACCTTCGCCGAATCGGCCAGCGACCGGATGGGATCGCTGATGACGCGCTGGGCACGGAGGGTCAGCGCATAGCCCAGCCCCATCGCCCCGAGAAAGGCGAAGGCAAACACGGCCATGAAGCTCTTGAACAGACGCAGATAAATCGGCCCGAAATCCGACACCAGGGTGAAGGTGCCGATGGTCTCGTTGCCCACGCGAATCGGTGACGCCAGCAGCAGATAGGTGTTGCTTACCCACCGGCTTTCCTGGGCCGCCACGGGATGGGCGGGCGGCGCCTGTTGCAGGACAATCTCGACGCGGCCAATTCCGGCGAACTCCTCGCCGTCGGGCAGCCGGATGACCGCCCCGACGACATGCTCCTGCGCCCGCAGGGAATGCATGACCTCCGAGGCCGCGGCGGGATCGCCGAACGACACCGGCCCCGCGCAGTTGGCGGCGATGACCTCGGTCAGGGCCGCGGCATCCCGGCGGAACGAATCCCGCAGGGCAAAACTCAGGAACGCAAACAACACAATGCCCGCCACAAGCATCGTGCCGCAGCAGGAGGCCAGCAGCATGAGCACCAGCTTGCGGTGGACGCCATGGCGCTGGAGGGAGTTCGGCCACCCGATCATGGACCCTCCTTTGGTTTGACCGTGTGAACGATGGTGGCCATCGCCGCAATCTTGGAACTGATTTTCAACTGGGCCCGTTCGGCGGCCTCCAGGTTGACCTCAAACCGGATGTGCTCCCCCTGCTGGACGAAGTTGATGCAACCGCCCTGTTCGGCAAAATGCTCACTCTCGCCCACGGTCAACACGGGCGCGTCGCCGATCTTCTTCAACATGTCCTCCAAATAGCGCGCCCGGGAACGCGCCACAAACACGATGTCGCACGTCTGCAGGTCATCGCCCGGCTTCAGATTCCGCGTCTCGACCGTCTTGCCCTGAACCTGCTTGCCATCCAGCACGGCGGACATCACGGCATACGCCTCGCTGTCCGCCACGATGCCGATGCGGAAGGTGGCGGCGGCGTTCGTCCCGCGCGCGGGCCATTCCACGAACCGGGCAAAGTTGAAGAGGTAGCCCGCCTTGACCTTATACGCGAGCTCCTCGGCGGCCTCATCGGCCCGGCCCCGCGCCGGCGCCAGCAACGCCATCAGCACGAACGCCCACCACAGCGCAAGGCCGGGCCGCGGGCTGATGTGTTTGAGCCACGGCATCGGCTAGAACCTCAGGGTGATTTTCCCAAATATGCCGGGACCGACTTCCGTTCGCTGGGTGGAGACGTAGGTCGGGATGAATTCCCGGTGAAAACCGGCCAGGTTCTGGCCGCCCACGCTGAGTTCCACATGCTCGGAAGGCCGCCACGCCACCCGCACGTCAAACGTCACATACGCGGGAATGCGCCGCGCCTCCGGCGTCAGCCCGGGCATTTCCGCCCCCGCGCCCTTCACCTCATCCACGTAACGCAGCCACGTGTCAAACTCCACATTCTTCGTCACGTCGATGCTGGACCGCAGCGACGCCTGGTAACGCGGGCTGGCGAATCCCGAGTGGATGGGCGCGCCGGTCACCTCGTTGTTTGGCATCTCAAAATCCCCCGTAATAAATGTGAACAGCGTCTGCAGCCGCCACCAGTCCGTGGCCTGCCAGGACGCGGTCAGCTCCGTGCCGTAGGTGGTGCCGTCCCCGCGGTTGTCGATCAGCGACAACGCCTGCGCATACCCCGGCTGGCTAAAATCCAGTTCCGTGGAGGAGCTGCGCAGGTCGTCGTAGAAATTCACAAACGCGGCGGCATCCAGGGAAACCCGTGGCTGCGGCTGCCACCGGTAGCCCAATTCGCACGCCACCAGTTTTTCGGATTGAAAATCAGGGTTGCCCATCACCGACACCAGCGTCGGCAGCGGCGCGCCCGGCGGATTGGGCGGCACGGTGGCCAGGTTGATGCGGCCGTCGTTCTCGATTTGCGACGGCGTGCGCACGGCCCGCGCCACGGACGCCCACAAGGTCTGCCGCGCGTCCGGCGTCCACGCCAGCCGGATGCCCGGTTCGTATTCGAAGCCGGTGTAATCGTTGTGCTCCACCTTGCTGCCCACGGTCAGCCGCAGACGATCGGGCGCCAGCGTGATTTCGTCCTGCGCAAACAGGTTGAAGACCTGGTCCGCCCGGCTCGTGCGGTCGAAGGACACGTTCGGGCCGCCGCGCAGTTCCGACGCACTCAGCCGGTAGCCGCCGCCCCAGACAATTTCGTGGGCCGCCGCCGGGTGAAACCGGTGCCGCGCGTCAAAGTCGTAGGTGTTCCGGTTCTCCCCAACCAGCGACATGTCGATGTGCGAGCGCTCGAAGTAGGTTTGCACGGCGAGGTCGGAATCATCCGTGAACGTGTGCGTCCACCGGCCCAGCACGTTGCCGTCCTGCTGCTTCAACTTCGAATCGAGGGATGTGTTGTAGGGCGGCGTCACGCTCACCTGCGGCACGGTTTGATCCTGCTCCAGCCCGAGCAGATCGCCCTGCACGGTGAAGCGGTTTTGTTCCGTCGGCTCCCAGTCGAGCCGGAACCCGCCCTGCTCCTTCCACCAGGCGTCATTGGCGTCACTGCCATCGGGCGCCTGCAGATTGTCCCACGCGTCATATTTGCCATAGACCCGCAGGAAGGTGTGCTCGGCGAGCTGCACGCCGTAGCGCACGCCGGCCGCAGCGGTGTGCTGCGAGCCGCCGCCGCCGGTGAGCAACAGTCCCTGCGTTTCCCGCGCCGGCTTGCGCACCACGTTGATCACGCCGTTGACCGCGTTCGCGCCCCAGATGGTCCCGCCGGGGCCGCGCACGACTTCGATGCGGTCCAGATCCTCCAGCATCACGTCCTGCGCCTGCCAGAACGTGCCCGAGAACAGCGGCGTGTAAACGCTGCGGCCGTCAATCATCACCAGCAGCTTCTGCGCGAAGAGATCGTTGAACCCGCGCACCGTTACCGCCCAGCGCGCCGAGTCCACCTGTGCCACTTCCGTGCCCGGCGCCAGCCGCAGCGCCTCCGGCAACGTCCCGGCGCCCGACCGGCGAATTTCATCGGCGGTGATGACCGAAACGGCGGCGGGCACTTGCGACAGCCGTTCCGCCTTCTTGGACACCGTGGTCACCTCCACATTCGCCAGTTCCTCCAGCGACATCTGGGTAAAGTCACGGTCAGCCGCGGGAGCATTGGTGACAACGCCCGGTTCCGCGGCATTCACCCGCGGGCCGCTGCCGGGGCAGGCCAGCCAAACGAGCAAGCCACCCAGGCACAGACGGGCCGGATGGCGTAATCCAAAAAATGGCAGACAATTGTGATTCACTGCTTCACTTCTGAGAAAACTGGAGCGTCGAACCGGTTCGCACCGCCGACGCCCCGCAATTTGGCTGGCTTTGCAGGCAAATCTCAGGCCAGCGGTCCTCTAATCCTTGAGAATTCTCTCTCGACGGCTGCTCACCGCTGGCAACCGCGCCTCCGCCACGGTTCCGCGTCAAACGGCCCCGGCCTGGCGCGAAGGGGCCGCCTCAATCCGGGACAAGACTGTCTCAAACCCGGTCACAGCCCGGGCCTGGCGAGTTCCCTTTTTCCAGGGTGTCCTGCCCGAATTTTTCCTTTTGCGCCGGGGTTCTTGGACTAACGTGGTCACGGCTTGCCGCGAGTTCCGCGCGGGCCACCCGGAATTCATTGAACATGCAACCTCAAGGAGACATCGCACTCATCGGTCTGGCCGTCATGGGCCAGAACCTCATTCTCAACATGAACGACCACGGCTTCACCGTCGTGGCCTACAACCGCACCACCGAAAAGGTGGACCACTTTCTCGCCAACGAGGCCAAGGGCACCAAGGTGCTCGGCGCCCACTCGATTGAGGAAATGGTGGCCCAGCTCAAGACGCCCCGCCGCGTCATGATGCTCGTCAAGGCCGGCCAGCCCGTGGATGATTTCATCGAACAGCTCATTCCCCATCTTTCGCCCGGCGACATCATCATCGACGGCGGCAACTCGCTGTTTGAAGACACCAACCGCCGCCAGAAATACGTCGAGAGCAAGGGCCTGCTTTACATCGGCACCGGCGTGTCCGGCGGCGAGGAAGGCGCGCGCCACGGCCCCAGCATCATGCCCGGCGGCAGCCCCGCCGCCTGGCCGCACGTGAAGGACATCTTCCAGGCCGTGTCCGCCAAGGTGGAAGGCAACGTTCCCTGCTGCGACTGGGTGGGCGAACAGGGCGCCGGCCATTACGTCAAGATGGTCCACAACGGCATCGAATACGGCGACATGCAGCTCATCTGCGAGGCCTACAACATCATGAAGCACGGCCTCGGGCTCAGCGCCGACGAGATGCACGAGGTGTTCAAGGAATGGAACAACGGTGAACTCGACAGCTACCTCATCGAGATCACCCGCGACATCCTCGCCCACAAGGACACCGACGGCGCGCCGCTCGTGGACAAGATTCTCGACACCGCCGGCCAGAAAGGCACCGGCAAATGGACCGTCATCAATTCGCAGGACCTCGGCATTCCGATCACGCTGATGGCCGAAGCGGTTTACGCCCGGTGCGTCTCCGCGCTGAAGGATGAACGCGTCAAGGCCGCGCGCAAACTCAAGGGGCCGCGCCCCGCGCTCGGCAGCATTGCCGCGAACCCGGAGAAGAAAAAGGCCTTCATCGCCGACATCATGAGCGCGCTCTACGCCTCGAAGATCGTCAGCTACGCGCAGGGCTACATGCTCATGCGCGCCGCCGCCAAGGAATACAAGTGGAACCTCAACTACGGCGGCATCGCCCTCATGTGGCGCGGCGGCTGCATCATCCGCTCCCGCTTCCTCGGCAAGATCAAGGACGCCTACGACCAGAATCCGAAGCTCTCCAACCTGCTGCTCGACGATTACTTCCGGGGCGAAATCAAGAAGGCGCAAAAAGGCTGGCGCAAGGTGGTGGCCACGGCGGCGCAACGCGGCATTCCGGTGCCCGCCTTCAGCACCGCGCTGGCGTTCTACGACCAATACCGCAGCGCCGTGCTGCCCGCGAATCTGCTCCAGGCGCAGCGCGACTACTTCGGCGCGCATACCTACGAACGCGTGGACCAGCCGCGTGGCGAATTTTTCCACACCAACTGGACCGGCCGCGGCGGCACCACGTCGTCCAGCACCTACAACGTGTAATCGCCAGCCCCTCACCCTGTCCCTCTCCCCATCCGATGGGGAGAGGGTGGCCGCCGGCCGGGTGAGGGGTTGCGGTTTCGAGCACGCGTTCATGCCTTCAGGCGCGGACTTCGGTCCGCGCTTTTTCTTTGGCCGGACGAAGCTCATGCGGTTTGATTTGGTCGGATTTGGTCGGATTCGGACTGCGCCGGCGGGGCCGCGCCCGGGGTTTCCGGCTTCGGCTCCAGCCCAAAAGATCTCGCGCAATCGCTGCTCCCGCTCCTCCGGCGTCACCCAGACCTGGCAGACCCAGTCCCGCACGGCGGGATTCTGGGCCCAGCGCTTGAAATGCTCGACAATCTCCTCCTCGGACTTTTCGCGATCCCGCTCCAGGCGATCCCGCTCCAGTTTGATCCGGGCGGCGCTGTGGTCGCCCCGGCGCATTTCGGCAATGTCCTGACTGAGCGTTCGCAGGGCGCGCAAGTTGCGGCGCAGATCCTCGGTCAGCTCGCCCTGCCAACCCGCCAGCGCCGCCGCGTAGCGGGCGCTGACCACGGTGGACAAATGATCCGCCAGCAAGCCGTTCGTGGCTTCAGTCAATTCGGCGGCGTCGCCGGCCAGTTCGCGCACCTGCTCCAGCGTTTCCTGCCGGGTCTGCCAGTCGAGGAACCCGCCCTGCTTCCACTCCGACAGATTCTGTTCGGTGATGGCGCGCCCTTCAAACTCCCGGGCCAGCACGGCCTGCACTTCGGGCAGCGAGTTCAACCACGCCACCAACTGCACCCCCGGTTCGCCGTCCGACAGACGGCGGTTGAGTTGTCCGCGCAAATTGCGCGGGAGCCGGGCGATTTTTCCTTTGCGGGTCATAACTCGCTTTCTTCAACCACCGATGGACCCGGATGCCCACCGATGGGGTTGGCTGGCCCATTTTCATCCCACAGTTCCCCGAACATCTGGCGGCCGAGGATTTCCAGGCGCCAGGCGTGCGACGCGGCGTCCGTCTGCGCGGCCAACCGCCGGTCAATCCGTTCAAGTGCGTTCATGGGCTTGTTGTGTTTTGCAGTCCGTCGTTTCATCTGGGTTAACCGGTGTTTATCCGTGGTTAAAAATCTCAATCCGGAATCTTGCCCTCGCCGGATGGTGGGACGCGATCCACATCGCCAAACAGAGCCATGCGCAGCAGGCGGATTTTGTGTGAATTGTTGGAAACCGTGTTTCGCTCCAGCGCGGCGTCCAGCCTTTCCACCGCCACGCGATAAGGCGAACGGGCAGCGAACAAAGTTCCCCTCCTTGGAGGGGTCAGGGGTGGGTGGCGATGACTGTTCATCAATACCTCCCCCGAATTCTGCGGTTGTAATAACCGCCCTTGGAAGCCGCGCGCATCAAGCCGACATAAATCGCATGCGGCACGTGGCGATGAACGTAGGGAGTGTCGCTCGTGTGAAACAGCACGGCGAGGTTCTGGCCGTCGTAGCCGACGGCCTGAATCGAACTGGACTTAACGGGTATCAAGTTCATGGTCTCATGCTATGCGGCGTGTGATTGGCTGTCATTCCGACGGACGTTCCGATTTGTTCCGATTCATCGGACGCCGAGCAGAGAGATGAATCCCCGTCGGCGCGTGTCAAAGAGTTGTTTGTATTCGGCGCGCAGGCCAAGGTCATCGAAGACTTTACAGGGATGCCGATAGCCGCCAAAGGCTTGTTCCAGTGCATCGTCATTGGTGCTCAGTGCGGCAAGCCCTCGTTCATGGGCCGCATGAACAGTCGAGAATATCAGGCAAGCGGCACCCCGCAGAGTGATCCAGTCGGGCGTGCCTCTCCGCCGGATGTGCCGGAATTGGCGGTCGTGCTCCCAACCGCAGACCGGACACCTTTCAGGTCCGGCTGCTTCCAGTTTGAACTCGGTAATAACCCCTTCCTTCGCCAGGCTGCACAGCAGGTGCATGATATTCGCCTGTGCTTTCTCATGATTCGCGCAAGGCGAAGGAACGGCCAAGGTGGCAGAAATCTTTAGCGACACCGCCCCGGGTATGGCCGGGAAGACCGGGGCGGTCATCATTCCCGCAGCGGGTGTGGACGGCTTTACCAAGGAGCCGATTTCTGGCGGGGTTGGGGTTACCCCGCCATTCAGCTTCGGCGCCTGGACAGTGCTCACTTGCACGTGATCACCGTAACAGGTGCAAAATCAAGAAATGCTGCTCGCCATTATTATTTTAAGGACAAACGGTTGGGCCATAAATGTGATTTATGGCATTCTTCTGCCGACCGGCTGCCGGGGTGCTGCAAGGGTCCTGCAACGGTTCTGCAGGAATTTGGTCCGATTTATCGTGTCAAGAGGGTCTGACGCACTTTTTCCAAACTTTTTCGCGGCACCTGCCAGCGCCCGGAGTTCGCACCCGGCGGGATTGCCTCAAGCTCGCCCGTGCGAAGCATTTGCCGCACCCGGGTGACCGACATGTTTGGCATCCCCCATCTCCCCATCACCTCTGCTGCGGCCCGCGTAGAAAAGAGCGGGACATTGGGCAACGCTGGCAACCGCTTCTGAACAATGATGGTTCCGTAGTAAACATTGGACCAGGCTGATTTTGTAATCTCCCAACGGCACCGGGTTCGCCGCCGCCCCAGACGACTCCATTGCCTGTAATTTATTGCCTTCACGATCAGGGACGGATGGCACCCCACCAAGGCAGCCAGTTCCTTTGGAGACAGCGCCTTCCTGTCTTTGGGCCAGTGGAATCGGGCGTTGCTGAGTTTTTGAAAGGGAAACGGATACCGCTTTGTTTTACGAATAAATCGCTCAGTGTAATTGTGAGGCTCATAAGGCTCAGCCCGAATGCTTAACCAAGCAAGAAACCGCTCAAGCTCAGCATGACTGATTTTGGAAGTCCTTTTGTCGCAGATTAAGTGTCCAAGCCGAAGCCAGTCACGCACCGGTTGAGTGGAGACGCCGAGCAGTCGGGCAGTCTGGCGCAGACTCAGATACCGCTGGGGCAATGATGCGAGACGTTGTCTTACCGCATCCGCCCTACGCTTGATCCTCCACGCTATCGGCCCCCGCTTCCACGGTAATCTGGCCCGCCCCATATTACCGAATCCATTCAACCCCGCTCAGCTTTTGGAGCGCTTGGAGAAATTGTCCGAACGCGCTTTCGCGGGAATATTCCGGGCCATTGCCGCCGGGATAACAGTTGCTCCCCGCCGATGCGACGGCCCGGCCATCATGTCGCAATTCCAGCTGCCAGTCGATGCCATCCAGCACCCCCGGATCCGGATAATCCCGTTCCCAATGCCACACGCCGATGCGATCCAGCGCGGACCAGAACGCCGCCCATTCGTCAGGGGTCGGATTTAGGCGGCGCCGTTTCATCGTTTCGAGACATCCGGCCTGGAACGTGGCATACGTGAGTTTGCCCCGTGACCATCGCAACTCATGCCGGTGGCCGAAACAGCCACCGATGCTGAACCGTAGGATGTCGGACACCTGAGACCTTTGTTCCATTCTATGAAGCTCCCCTGAACATCCCGCCCGGGCGATGAATATTGTCCCCATGGCCGTTGCCGCCCATCGCAACGAACTCATGTGCCCTGCCAGCTTGCCATGCAAAGCGAACCTCCTTTGCATGGCCGTTGCCGCCCATCGCAACGAACTCATGTGCCAGCCTCATGCCGGCCACCCGATTCACGCCAGACGCGACCCGGTCAGTTTCTCCAAGAACTGACGTGGAGAACCGAAATCCCGCTGGCTCACCCCGTAATTGTCTCACCCCCCGTGTTGGAATCAAGGCCATGAATAACGCCCCCAGAGAGCACGCGCGACGGGTGTGTGCCGGTTCGCACCGACTGAGCACCCCAACCGGCACGAGGGTCGGAACAACGACAGCTTCGCCGCGCAGACGACCGGATGCCATGCCTCCCCCTGCCACCGGTGGATTTCAAGGAAAATCACAATTCAACCTTGAGCCCTTTGCGTGAGGCGAACACACTAGCAGCCTCCCCACGGAGGATAAGCAGGGGCGCACGGACCATGGACTACTACGCGCACACGGCGGAAGGACCGGATGGAAATCCCGATCCCAACTGTCACCATTGGTATCCGCACAGCGGCCGTCTCCGCATCCCGCTGATTTCACCAAATGACGCCTGACAAAGCCATGAAACCCTATCCCATCCAACTCGAAATCTCCGGCCCCACCGCCATGTGGACCCGGCCGGACACAGGCTCGTCGCCCGTGTCCTACGTTGCGCCCACGTTCAGCGCGGTGAAGGGCATCTTTGAATCCGTGCTGCGCTGGAAATCGGTGAATGTGCGGCCTACCAAGGTCGAGATTTGCGCCCCGTTGCAATTCCATCGTTACACCACGAATTACGGCGGGCCGCTCCGTGCCAGCGACGCGATGAACAAGGGTGCATCGTTCCAGTTTTACACCGTCGTGCTGGTCAATGTGTGCTACCGGCTTTACGCGCAAGCCGAGTTTGCCGGGCATCACGACAGCACCACCTGGCCGCCGCACGCTTATCACGATGTCTTCAATCGCGCCTTGGATCGCGGGCAATGGTTTTACACGCCCTGTCTGGGCTGGAAGGAATTCGCCCCGGACTATGTCGGTGCGTTCCGCCCGGAAACGCGCGTCTGCGAAATTGAGAATCACGAACTGCCCACCATGCTGAAAATGGTCTTCGATCAAATGCAAAACGGACAGAAGCGCGCGACGTATTACAACAAGCGCAATCACGCCAACCTCCGCGTCGAGAAAGGAGTTCTCACCTATGCTTAATGAACTTTCGCAAGTGGCGGATTCGCTGGAGCGGCTTGGAACGGTAGCACCATCACGTCATCCGCGAATCAATCCGATGGGGAAGAACAGAGATTTGCTTGTCGTTTCGCTGGACGACGCTGGCAACCCTTCCCGCATCGAGGTTCTGCCCGGAGAAACTGCCGCAAACTTGTTTCGTGTCGAACATGGTTCAGCCGGTTCGAGCTTTCCCGGGTTCAACATCCCAACGCCGCTCCGCCGATTTGATGACGCTTCCGCAGACGCACTCAAGCCCGCCGTTGAGAATCTGCTCGCGCTGGGAAAGAACAAGAGTTCTAGCACCGCAGAAATCAAAGAGTCCATTCGTGCTCTGTTCACGCTTTCCAAGGCCCAGACTTTCAGTCCAAGCCAGAAGAAGCAGTTTCAACGATCATGTTCCGAGTTGGTTTCAGAACTCGCCGAGCTGTTGCCCCGTGAACTGGCCGGTTTGAAAAACTTTACGACGCTGCTGGAAATGCTCGTCAAATCGAAACTCACGTTGCCTTCCTTCACCGGGTCGCTGGCGGGTTTGATGGTGGATCAGAACGCCGAGTTTGACCGCAGGCAACTGCTGCTGTTTCAGGAAATTCTGTTTGGGACACTCGATTGGAAAAAGCGCCCGCAGGAAATTGCCTCGCCTGACTTCTGGAAGGAGAAGGTCAAGCAGGACAAGAACGCCAATCAATCCGTCTATCTCGATCTGGTGTCTTCCGACATCACTTGTTGCAGGGTTGCCCATTCAGAGACGAGCACACTGATCAATGCGGCTCTCATCCAGACGCAATCAAACGCCGTCGCAGGTGAGCCGAAGCAAAGTGGTTTGATGGAGGATGCTTTCGGGGAAACCGCAGAGTTACAGGACAAATTCCCCGCCGGGCCGAAAGTTGCAGAGCTTGGGAACGTGAAACTGTTTTCGGTTAATACCAACGAGGTGCAGGCGTTGCAGCGGTATGGTTTCAAAGGCTCTCAATCATTTCCTGTCTCGTCGTCGCGAGTTCAGAAGATGAGCGACGCGCTCCTTTACCTCGCCAGCGAGGACAAGCGCGGCGTCACCTGCCGGGCGATACCCAGTGCGCAACCCGACAAGCGCGACTTGCTCGTTGCCTATCTGGAAGGTGAGCCGGAAGGCCGCGCGCAACTGGCTGAAATGTTCGGCGGCGATGCCAACTCATTTTCGGACGCCGATTTCGAGTCTATTGCCCAGCCGGTTTTGGAAATGCTTGAGGGTAAAGTGGCGGCCAACCCCAACCTCAATGTCCGGTTGCTGGCATTCTGCCCGATAGACAAGGCCAAGAAACAAATCAGCCTCAACCGCACCCTGCGTGTGCGGGATGTCATTCGGGCAGCGCGGGATTGGGAAGCCGGCGCACGCAACGTGCCTCAAGTGTCGGTCTGGTTTTACGACAAGAACACGAAGCAATCCGTTTTCCGGTCACACACCGCGCCATGCCCGCTTGAATTGGCATCGGTCGTCAATCGCGTCTGGAGTGCGGATGCAAAAAGCGGTTTCAGTTCCACCTATCAACGGGCTTTGTCGGCTGGCGATGCTTACGATGTGTTCCTGGCGGACGCGCCGCTTGCGCGGCAGAAGGCGCAGTTCACCATGGAATTGCTCCTAACGCGAATGAGCAGTGTTCTCGCGGCGCTCGCTCGGGCAAAGGCAAATCGCAAATGGACCGACCTTGGCGACGTCGTTCGCTGGCAGTCCGTCAAGGCAATCGCTCTCCTCGGAATTCTCCTTCGTCAACAAAACCAACAATGCTCCGAATTTATGAAAGAACCCGTCTATCAACTCGGCCAGCTTCTCGCGCTGGCAGACTCACTCCATCAACAATACTGCAAGCATGTGCGCGGTGATGAAACGCCGTCGCAGCTCATCGGCAACGCCCTGTTCAACACCGCCCTTGAACAGCCGGTGTTCGCGCTGGCCCGATTGGCCGAGCGGTTGGCTCCGTATCAGGCATGGGCGAAGACGTTCAAGAACAGCGACCCGAACGTGAAATCAGGCTGGGAGAAAGTCCTGCTCAAACTGCTGCGGGATTGTGCCGGGCGTTTCATTGAGGATGTGGACGGAATTGTCCGCATCCGCGCCGACGAACTTCCACCACGAATGACCGACCTCGACAAGGCGAAGCTGCTGCTTGGCTACCTGGCCGACATTCAGAATCCCAAATCGGAAGAAAATTAACCACTAACTCAAATCAATATGAGCAACAAACAAGACAACAACCTCGTTCCCCGCATCACTGGACTCCTGATTTTGGAAGTCCGCAAATCCAATCCCAACGGCGATCCCGAACGCGAGAGTTCCCCGCGCCAACGTCCGGATGGCAAAGGCGAAGTTTCGCCTGTGTCCGTGAAGCGAAAGCTCCGCGATCTCGTTCTCGAAAAGGAAGGCGTCGTCTGGAGTGAAACAAAGGCGTCACTCGGTCTGTCTGATGACAGTTTCCAAATCCTGGAGAGCCGGGGACGCAACCGAGATGAGATCAAAAAGAAAATGGAACCGAAGGACGGCAAGATCGGTCAGGGTTTCATTGATGCCTACTGGGACGGACGACTTTTCGGTAACACGTTTCTGGAGGAAGGTGGAGCGGACACCATTCGCGCTGGGGTTGCCCATTTCGGCGTCGGTGTTTCCATTGCTCCAATTGACATCGAGTTCTCGACCTGGACCAGCAAGTCCGGCGTCGAAGCCGGAAAAGACCGTGGCATGGCTCCGATGGCGTTTCGTGTCGTGAAGCATGGTCTGTATGCCGTTCCGTTTTTTGTGAACCCGAACCAAGCGCACAAGACTGGATGCACGAAGCAGGACGTGGATTTGATGCTACACCTGCTCAAACACACCTACGCCAGCACCCGCTCGGTTGTCCGCTCAATGGTTGAAGTCGTCCACGCCCACACACTCACCCACAAGAGCCGCGCAGGCTCGGTTTCTGACTTCGCGTTTATTGACGCCCTCATGCCCAAGAAGCTCGGCGACCCAGCAAAGCCTTCTGAATCGTTGACGGACTATCAGATTCCCACCTGGAAAGACGTTGCGGATTTGGAGACGCGCCCGGGTAGTGGAAAGAAGTTCAAGGATTGTTGCGAAGCCGACGGCTACCACGACTACGCCTTGTGAGCGAAACCACGACCACGCTTGAACCGCTGGCCCACAGCGCCCGCGATGGCGCACCGCAGCAGTCGTATTGTGAGCATGTGGGCAATGTCCTTCGCGATGCTAAGGCGTTTGCTGACATAGCGGCGGCGTTTTCACCAAAGCAGCGCGGGGCGTTCGTGGCGATAGTTGAGTCGGCTGCGGCTTACCACGATCTCGGCAAGTTGGACGAGGTGTTTCAAGATGTCCTGCGCCACAACCGCCGGACAAATCGTGGCTTCAATCACGTTGATGCGGGCACGGCTTACTTGTTGCGGCAAAAGGC